>JAHIFE010000017.1 GCA_018901125.1 Pseudomonadota bacterium
GCATTTAGAATTAATATGCCATTTAATAATTTTGTGAAACACCCAAACCGTCATGCCGGACTTGATCCGGTATCCAGAACCCAATGGAATTACTGGTTTCCGGCCTTCGCCGGAATGACAAAAGTGGAGTTTTCCAGCTTATTACATGTCTATGAAATCTAAATGCGGTTACCCTGTCAAAATACCAAACATGCCTTGACTTTAGATTTATTTTAAATGATAAGAAACCTAATAAATAGCAGACCTTTTGATTTTGACGGTTTCTTAAAAAAATCTATCAAATAAAAATAACCTTTTAAAACTATTTATTTTTTTGGAGATTATTTTCCCATGAATTTTTTAGTAAAATTTTGCGCACTAGTTGGGTGCTTTCTTATCCTTTATCCTTTATCTGCCCAGGCCGAAACGATGTTTTCCCGGTATAAGTCTGAAAAGTTTTCATATAACGAAAAATGGGCTGATTTAAATCTTGAAACCTGCAAAGAAGTATTGAAACCTGGAACTTACTTTGCTTCTAATGAAGATGGTAATATGCTCTCGCCTAAATCTCAAACAGGTAATTTGCGTACCGAGAATGCCGAACTGCGTGAAGAAATTAAAAAACTAAGCCGGGATCTTGCAGACAGTAACTATCTTCTTGCTATTTCAAATAGATCTTTAAAAAAAGTTAAAGATACTTCAACCGAATATGCCGAACTTGAAACAACGCATAAGGAAACGGTTTCAATACTTTCCAAACAAAACGAAAAAGTTGATAAACTTGAAGATGAGATAACAAAGCTTTTGCGCCAACAAAATATACGTTGGTTTTTCAGTGGAGTAGCCGTTTTTCTGCTGGGTTTTATAATAGGCTTCAGCGCAAGGCGTGAAAAAAGAAAATCATTGTTATAGACTTCCGGATAAAATTTTTGTACTGCGTTATCTGCTGCACCCTTCGACAACGTACCAACTGTACGTCTTGCTCAGGGAGGTTCCTTCCGGCCTTGTCAAAAACTTTATCCGGAAGTTTATATATACAAAAACCATAAAATTATGAAAGTTAACCCTTGGATATCAAAACAGATTATTTAATAATTGGAAGCGGTGTTGCAGGGCTTACTCTTGCTCTTAAAGTAGCTGATTATAAAACAGTTGCTATTGTAACCAAAAAAGAAATTATGGATAGCAATACAGCGCTTGCACAGGGAGGAATAGCATCGGTATTCGGCGCGCTCGATACTTTCGAGCTTCATATTCAGGATACCCTTGATTCGGGAGACGGCCTTTGTAACAAAGAAGTTGTTGCGGCAGTCGTTAAAAACGGGCCTGAACGAATATGTGAATTGATTGATCTTGGTGTCCAGTTTAATCTCAGTAACAAAAAGTCTTCTGAAAACATGCCGCACGAATTAGATCTTGGCCGTGAAGGCGGCCACTCCCAAAAACGTATTGTACACGCCCAGGATATGACTGGGATAGAGATAGAAAAAATTCTGGTAGAACATGTAAAAAACCATAAGAACATAACTCTGTATGAAGATCATATTGCAATTGATCTTGTTACATGTTCAACCCGCATGAAAAGGGGCCTTGTTACAACAACTCACGAAGATTATTGTTGTGGAGCCTATGTTCTTGACAGGAAAAGCAATAAAGTTAAAACGTTTTCTTCTAAAACAACTGTCCTTGCCACCGGCGGGACGGGCAAGGTTTATCTTTATACCAGCAATCCCGATGTCGCAACAGGAGACGGCATTGCTATGGCATACAGGGCAGGTGCCACTCTTGCCAACCTTGAATTCGTTCAATTTCATCCTACATGCCTTTACCATCCTGATGCCAAGAATTTTCTTATTTCGGAAGCTGTAAGAGGTGAGGGAGGTATTCTGATAGATTCTTCCGGTATGCCTTTTATGCAAAAATACAGCCCGTTAAAAGATCTAGCGTGCAGAGATATAGTGGCACGCGCAATAGATACCGAACTGAAAAAAAGCGGAGAAGACTCAGTATTTCTCGATATATCTCATAAGAATTCGGGGTTTGTAAAAGACCGGTTTCCCAATCTTTATAAAAAATGCCTGGTGTTCGGAATTGATATGACCTCAGAACCTATTCCTGTTGTTCCGGCAGCCCATTACATGTGCGGCGGCGTTGTTACCGATATGTTCGGAAGAACAGATATCCACAATCTGTATGCAATAGGCGAAACAGCCTGCACCGGACTTCATGGCGCAAACAGGCTTGCAAGCAATTCTTTGCTTGAAGCACTTGTATATGCACATGCGGCCGCTGAAGAGTCTTTAAAAGAACTAAGTTCACCCGATTTCAAATCTTTTCCTGACAGCCCCACATGGGATGAAGTTGGCACTACAGACAGTGATGAACTTATTATGGTTACACAAAACTGGGATGAAATAAGAAGATGCATGTGGAACTATGTAGGAATAGTGCGCTCGGATAAACGTCTTGCCAGAGCAAAGAGACGCATAGAAATTATACAAAATGAAATCAGTGAATATTACTGGAATTTTAAAGTCAGCGCAGATCTTATTGAGCTTAGAAATATTGCAACTGTAGCCGAGCTTATAATAAAGTGCGCCATGCACAGAAAAGAAAGCCGGGGGCTTCACTATACTCTTGAATATCCTAATCGTGATGATTCAAGATGGCAGAAGGATACCATAATCAGGCGTCAATTCTTAAATTAAATAAAGATAATTAAAATTTTCATCCGCCTTGACCAAACTGAAACGTTTTGAAAGTGGCTCTACTGTACAATATATATTTAGAACCAAATAAAAAGGGGGTTAGTCTAATGAGAAGAAAAAAAGCAAATATTTTAAGTTTCATAGTATTAATTATGCTAGTCACTTTTTTTATTGCTTGTGGTGATAATGTACAAAAACATTTAGAACAACCTGGTTATTATATTTTAAACGGACAAACAGTTGCCTTTGTCAATTTTTTCCATGGAGAAGATAAAATTCCTGAGGCTTATCGCAACAGATCAGTATCAAATAAAGATTTAAACTTTATTGTTTATGGTGAACCAGGTAATATTGTTGATATAAAGCTTGTTGACCCTTCAAAAAACTTCGCTGATATTAAATCATGGAAATTCGATTCATTTTTTGATACTATCCCATTAGAAAAACATCGTGATAAACAAGTCTTAAAATTACAACCTAAAGTTGCTGAGAAAGGCGTCTACATGATACACATTTTCGCAGGTATTAATGGTGATGATTATCTCATGTATGAAATACAGTAACAGTATACTAACCTAAAGTTCTTCAGGTGTGAAAGCAACTACGTCATCAATGGTTTCGGCATTAGCAAAGAGCATTACGAGTCTGTCCAGTCCCAAAGCATTTCCCGATGCTTCGGGCATATTTGAAAGTGATTCAAGAAATTTTTCAGGCATGGGATATGCTTTAAGCCCTGCCTTTTTACGTGATTCGAGTTCTTTTTCAAATCGCCTTCTTTGTTCAGCAGGGTCGGTAAGTTCTGTAAAAGCATTGCACATTTCAATGCCGCAAATGTAAAGTTCGAATCGTTCGGCAAGCAGGGTGTCTGAAGATTTTAATTTGGCAAGCGCTCCGCATGCAGCCGGGTAGTCATAAATAAATATCGGAACATCCATTCCTAATTTAGGCTCGATTTCAGCCATTGTTTCATCAAACAGACCGACAGACAGAACTTTATCCAAGGATATACAAGCATATTTTTCAAAGGCTTTGGAAACGGATATTTTTTCCCACGGTCTGTCGATACTGATGCTTTTGTCTTGATAAATTATAGAATTTTCGAATCCCAGTTTACAGGCAACATGCTTAATAAGGGCTTCGCATTCATTCATCATATCAAAATAATTCGAGTTTGCACAATACCACTCCAGCATTGTAAACTCAGGGAGATGCCGGGCTCCCCTTTCATTTTGCCTGAAACATCTGCATAACTGGAATATCCTGGGATAGCCTGAGGCAAGAAGCCTTTTCATGTATAATTCGGGTGAAGTTTGAAGAAAATAGTCTCCTGATTCAATTGCCTCAATATAAGCTTCGGGGGCGGGTGCCGGAATCCTGTATGGAGTTTCTACTTCAAGATAGTTTCGTTCGTTAAAAAAGAGGCGGATCTCCTGAATTATCTTTGAACGCAACTTGAGGTTTTTTTTCATGTATGCCTGTCTTTTTGTATGCTCAGATGAAACGTATTTTTAGTTGAAAGTATAAACAAGCTGTTTTTGATAGTTTTGATTAATAACGTAGCTACCGGCAGGCCCTTGTGTAATTCTGAGTGATTTTGTATTTGTCTGATAACTGGCGAATGGAAGAGCGGTAAGGATTAACCGGGGTGAGCTAATCCTTTTTATTTGTTTATGGCGGGGACGACGAGACTTGAACTCGCGACTTCCGGCGTGACAGGCCGGCGCTCTGACCAATCTGAGCTACGCCCCCATTTATGACATTCATCAAAACAGAGTTTTTTCTGGTAGGCGGAACAGGGTTTGAACCTGTGACCCTCGGCTTGTAAGGCCGATGCTCTCCCAGCTGAGCTACCCGCCCATGTAAAAATATCTCTTTTCGGGATTTATACCCAAAGCGAAAGAAGCATTTAACAATATGAGCACATATTGTCAAGCTCAAATTGATAAATATTACAAATTCTATTTAAATTAAAGGAGCTCTCTGTTTCACATCCTGGCTTTCGAGTGGAATTGCAAGGGGCATATCATTTTTTTTAAATAATATATCTCCTTCAGCAAGGACCAAAGAGTGCGAAAGCACTTCATCCATGTGTTCGACCAAAATGATTTCGATTTCCTTAAGAACACTTTGAGGTATTTCTTTGAGATCCTTTTCGTTTTCTCCAGGAATTATTACTTTTTTTATTCTTCCTCTGTGAGCTGCAAGTATTTTTTCTTTTAAACCGCCGATAGGAAGAACACGCCCTCTTAAAGTTATTTCCCCGGTCATGGCGATATCGCTGTAAACAGCTCTTTTAGTTAAAGCCGAAACAATTGATGTACACATGGAAATACCGGCCGAAGGCCCGTCTTTTGGAATAGCGCCTTCGGGAATATGTATATGTAAATCAATTTTTTTGTAAAAATCATCTTCTATCATAAGATTTTCAGCACGTGAACGAACATAGCTGACAGCTGCCTGGGCGGACTCTTTCATTACATCGCCCAGTTTTCCTGTTATAGTCACATCACCCTTTCCGGGCAACACTAGTGTTTCAACGCAAAGAAGTTCCCCGCCTGCCTGTGTCCATGCAAGACCTGTAACAAGTCCGATCTGGTCTTTTTCTTCTGCCATTCCGAACCTGAATTTATGAGGCCCAAGATATTTAGAAATGGATGAAGCTGTAATATTAAAGGTGCATTTCCCATTATCCTCTAGCACTTCGCGCGCTACTTTTCTGCATATGGATGAAATCTCACGTTCGAGATTTCTTACCCCGGCTTCTCTTGTGTAGTTGCGAATTATTGAATAAATGGAGTTTTTAGAAAAAGAAATATCCATGCCTTCCAAACCGTTCCTTTCGATTTGTTTTGTAAGCAGGAAGTCTTTTGCTATATGATATTTTTCAATTTCAGTATACCCCGGCAAACGGATAATCTCCATCCTGTCTTGCAGCGGTAGCGGTATATCCGGAAGTGTATTAGCTGTTGTAACAAATAAGATATCCGAA
>JAHIFE010000018.1 GCA_018901125.1 Pseudomonadota bacterium
CCACTTTCAAAACGTTTCAGTTTGGTCAAGGTCAAGGCGGGTGAAAATTTTAACCGCAGGAATACATGGAGTATTTCGAGGATTAAAATTTTCGCCCAACGCAGAGATCGGCCAAAATGGGACGTTTTGAAACTGGCTCAAGAAGCTATGCACAGTATCGGGTAAAATGCTTGATCAATGTGTTATTGATGTGTTTATATCGGTTATGCATTTCATGGAAGGTGGAAATCCACTTCCTTGGTGGTCTTTTACCGGTGAAAGAAAACAGAAGATGAGAAATAACCAAGGGTGAGCAATAAAATAAAATATGGATATGCAATCATATAGTTCCGTATGAGGAAATTAATGTGAACAACTTTGGTCGAGTCGAATTGTTATTAGCAGCTTTTATCCTGTCACTTGGTCTGGGTGTCGCGGGCTATTTTGTTGGCCAAACATTATACAACTCAAAAGTTGGAATAAACACAGCTTGTTGGATCAATTGACGTTGAAAGTAACAAGGTTAAATTGGTTTCAGAAGTACGATCAAAACTAGACAAACTTATAGCTCAGGGGCTGAATATAAAAAACAATGCCCCTTCCTACCATTTTACTAAACTAAACGAGATAAAACCAGCAATGGTAAAAGAAGCCACGACAAACGCTCGCATTGCCGCGAATGAGTTTGCTGCAAATGCGGGAGTTAAAGTTGGTGGGATCAGGAATGCACAGCAAGGTGGGTTTATTATTAAAGATGTCGGTGAAGAATACGGTGACACTAAGAGCATCGAGAAAGAAGTCAGGCTTGTTACAACGATTGCATTCTATCTCACAGACTAGTTGGGGGGATGGGATTGAAAAACCCGCTGCAAATCTATAAATTAGGCGCTTTGGATTTTCAATTATTGTTTACTGGCCAACAAAAAAATGCTGCGTACAAGCCGCAGATTTTACGTAACGAATTAATAATGAAAAAATTCATACCAATACTATTCATGTTTTTCATCATATTCTTTTCATGTTCTGATAAAGAATCGCCATTGGCCAATCTTGATATACAAATCGGAATGGAGCGGACGAAAGCAGAAAATATCATCGCCCAAGCATTAAAAACCAAAAACAAATATTCAGCATACGGGAATAATCTTCGGGGTGGTATTGTCAAATATAATGATGGTCGCTTTATTCTTGAAATAAAATACAAAGCTGGCGCTCCGGGCGTTCTTTTCGTCAACGATCAAGGCAATACACAAGGATTCCCCCCGGTTGATGAAACCGTTGAAAGCACTAAATTTTATAAGAATAAGTCCTAATTTGCTTAAGCAGGAATGTTAAGATAGAATCTCGTTATCATTATATGGTCAGGATTATACCCGATCAATGTATTCGGCTTTAACTTCATCACGTGACAGGGATATATCCGGTATAATGTCGATGGATTTGATGCCAAATAAGTCTTTTATTTTTTGAATATTTATATTTTTCAAACCTCTTAACATTGAAATACTTTTCGGATGAACTTTGATTACTATGCTATCATGATTTGATGAATGCTTCGCTTCAAGCATATTGATGACTTTATCGAGAAAGAGTTCCGAATAAACAAGGTGACCGAAGGCCGGGTGGTATGGCCCTGCAATAACCGATGAACCTTCTTTAAGCTCATCAGTTGCCTGCAAACCCATTCGGATTACTTTAATTTTATTTTCTTTGAAAACAAGATATATCTTTTTTGTAATCGCTACCCCCTGCTCAATAGAAAGCGGCTTATACATTCCTTTTTTATATAATACTGCAAGAGTACTTCCTGCCAATACCAAGGTCGGATATATCCTTACAAAATCGGGACAAAGAGCTGATATATATCGCGCTGTAGCAAGAGATTTACTTTCATCATCACCGGGTAAACCGATCATCATCTGCAAGCCTGTCTCAAAATTTCTTTTTTTAAGCAAAGCAACTGCATTTATTGTATCCGAATAAGTGTGTCCGCGCTTTGACAGCAACAGCACGGAATCATCCATAGATTGCACTCCCAGTTCAATTGTTTTAACCGGATAATTTTCTATAATATCAAGTTTATGATCATCAATAGTATCGGGACGGGTTGAAAACCGTATGCTGTCGACAAGGCCGTCTGTAACATACTTTGTTGCCGCAACAAGAAGTTGTCGTACTATGTCAGTATCTATGCCTAAAAAATTACCGCCGTAAAATGCAATTTGAACCCTGTTCCTGTTGTTGCCCTTAAACTTTAGAAACGTTTCGATTATATTATTGAGTTCATTACGCGAAGGTATGCTTTTGACTTCTCCGGTTACGGTATTTTGGTTACAGAAAATGCATTGGTGGGGACATCCTGCATGGGGAACAAATACAGGAATTATGAAATCTCTTTTGCTATTGGGCATCAGCCGATGATTCGCTTTTGTTTGTAAGAATATCAAAAGCTTCGCGGGCGGCATCCTGCTCCGCAATTTTTTTGCTTTTCCCATATCCTACTGTCTGGATATCATTGACCATTAATGCAACTTTAAACATTTTATCATGATCAGGACCGCTTTCTTCAATAACATTATAAATAGGCTTTACTTCCTGTCCGGTCTGAACCAGTTCCTGAATTTTGCTTTTGAAATCATAGGCCGCTGCGGATTTGCCGCTTATCTTTAATATGGGCAAATAAATCATTTCAATTATTCTAAAAGCGTTATCATACCCTCCGTCAAGGTATATTGCAGCAACTACGGCTTCAAATGTATTGGCCAGTATTGAATTCTTGTTACGGCCATTTGTTAAAAATTCTCCTTTGCCTAGCTGAAGATAAGAACCAAGATCCAAAGATCGCGCAACCTCTGCAACCTGTAATTCATTAACAAGATTTGAGCGAACTCTCGAAAGATCACCCTCGTCCAGTTCAGGAAAGCGGTTTATAATTATGTGCCCAATAACAAGATTTAAAACAGCATCTCCTAAAAACTCGAGACGTTCATTATCCCGCAATTGTGTGCCTGACTGTTCATTTACAAATGAACTGTGACGAAGAGCCTCCTCGAGAAGGTTTATGTCTTTAAACTTATATGAGAGTTTTTCCCTTAATTCTAAAAGTTCTGCCCTCTCCATTAGAATTCCTTATTGTTTTTTTGTTACTTTTCAGGGTTGCTGAAACAAGGCAACCTATACGGAATTTATCAGATTTTCATACAGGCTATACGGTACATGAAAATTTCCTCTACCAGATCCCATACCAATGTCTGGTTTCAGAGACCCATGAAAGTCTGTGCCGCCTGTTATCAACAAGCCGTATTTCCTGGCTATTTCTATATAATAAGAAGTCTTGTCTTTTGAATGCTCTGGATAATAAGCTTCTATGCCCTTTAAACCCATATCTTTTAATACAACTACCAGATCCTCAAAATTTTTCTCTTCACGGATGGTAAAAAGCGATGGATGAGCAAGAACGGGAACACCGCCTGCACCAACAATAATTTCAAGTGCCTTGCTGCATTCAAGCCGATATTTGTCAACATATGCCGGTTTCCCTCGGCCAAGGTATTTGTCGAAAGCTTTGTTTATCGATTCAACAAATCCTTTTTCAACCATCAGGCTTGCGATATGAGGTCTTCCAATCTGCCCTTCGCCGACAAAATCAATAACTTCTTTGATTGTAATATCAAATCCAAGATTGTTTAACAGCTCGATTATTTTTGGATTCCGGTTTTTCCTGGCCATTTGGAGAGTATAAAGAGTTTCATTAAGAATATGATCATCGATGCTAAACGAATAGCCTAGTAAATGAAAACTCCCGGAACAAGAAAAGGATGAAGGCGGATCGGCGCTTATTTCCACACCGGTTAAGAAATTAAACTCAGAAGGAATGCCCGTCTCAATTGCTTCTTTCGAACCATCAATCGTATCATGATCTGTAATCGCAATTGCAGAAAGACGTAATTTTTTTGCTAACGCTATAATTTCATTGGGATAAAATGTCCCATCTGATGCGTTCGAATGAATATGGAGATCTATGCCCCTGTTATCACTATAATCCAAGAGCTTTTTCCAAAGCCTCCTCTTTAGATTTGCAATCTATGCATTGAGAAGTTACAGGTCTTGCCTTAAGACGTTTTACGGAGATATCACCTCCGCAGGCTTCACATATTCCAAAAGTGCCATTTTCAATACGCTCGAGAGCCGCTTTGATCTTATAAATAAGTTTACTCTCCCTGTTTCTTATCCTAAGTTCGAAATTGCGTTCTGCCTCAAGAGATGCCCTGTCTGTAGGATCAGGAAAATTTTCTTTCGGATCAGTCATCCCGGAAACGGTGCTGCCAGCCTGATTCAAAAGTTCTTCCAAGCGCTCTGCTAAAAACTTCCTGAAATATTCAACATCTTTTTTATTCATAGTAAGTCCTTTTCTCGAATATATTTTCTTTAAATCCTTATATATTTACTATAAATTCTCGCAAAGAATTGTAGTAATTACCATAAAGAAAATTGCAAGTAAAGATATTTTTCCCTAAAAAAGCAACTCCAAATTATTATAATTTGTATTAATTATTGAACCAAATTGTATAATGTTATATATCCTTTCCGTAAATATATTTTATTAATATAATACCAAATGTAATTATTTCATTTATTTTTCTTATATAATTTAATTTTAATTTGTATTTCAAGCTGTTGCACCCTCACCCCAGACCGGAGATTATTCGCCATCGGACTGTTGGCAGACTTGTTGTAAGTTTTTACGGAAATACGGATATAAAAAAAGCAGGAGGATAGAAATTGGATAAAAAAAAGTCGTGCACTAACTACAAAGCTAAATACAGAGAAGTCACAATCAAAACATCGGATGGAACAATAATTCAAGGAAAGATCAATCTCTCTTTGAATGAAAGGGTTTCAGATATTTTTACAAAATCCGATGCCCCTTTTATAGTGATGGTTGATGCCTTTTCAAAAGATGTAAAAGGAAAAATCCTGTTCGTCAATAAAAAGCATATAATTTGGGCAGAACCCGTAGAAAATATGGGAAATGAAAGTTGATCCATTCGTAAAAAGTACTTGAATCGTCATGCCGGGCCCGATCCTGCATCTATAACATATTGAATTTGCCGGATTTCGACTCAGCAGGAATGATGGAAAATTATGTTTGCCGACTTTTTACAAATCCCTCAAATAGGATGGGCGTGCAATATAGTCCATCCTATTTGATTTCTTTTATAAAATTTTCATAGTTTTTCATAGAGTTAATGCTATATGCCCTGAAAGGATAATCCTTTGGCAATATTTTTTTCACAAGCCCGGTCAATACCGTACCTGGTCCGATTTCCACATATATTTCCACTTCTTCATTAATCAATCTATTGATTGAATCAAACCATTTTACCGGGCTGCACAACTGTTTTGCAACAAGAACCCGGATTTCTGAAGGATCTGACGATATATCTGCACTAACATTGTGAATTACAGGCATAACAGCCTTTCCAAACGAGATAGCGTCAAGATAGTCTTTGAACTCTTCTTCGGCTCCTTTAATTAATTCACTGTGCCAAGCCCCGCTCACTTTTAATGGTATTGCCTTTGCTCCTTTTTCGCATGCAATATCAGAAACCTTTTGTACCGCTTCGGGTTCGCCTGTTATAACGATCTGAGTCTTTGTATTATGATTTGCAACCGATACAATACCCTCATTTTTAACTCCTGATATTATCTGTTCAACATCTTCAATGACAAGACCGACTATTGCGTGCATGGCTCCTTTATTTTTAAGCGATTCGCGATGCATGAGCTGCCCGCGTTTAAACACAAGTTTTAATGTGTCCTCATTTGAAACAGCTTTAGCGGCACAAAGAGCGCTGTATTCTCCCAGGCTGTGTCCGGCAGAAAAAGCCGGCATAATACCTTCCTTTTCAATGGCTGACAGGCATGATAGATTTACTGCTGTCACGCAAGGCTGAAGGTTAATAGTCATTGTGAGGTCTTCCATGGGACCATTAAAGCAAAGCTTTGATATGTTTATTTTACATATTTCCGAAGCCATTTCAAAAAGTTCTTTAACAAAAGCAAACTCCTGATAAAATTCAAGCCCCATGCCTACATTTTGTGAGCCCTGCCCAGGAAATAGAAATGCAATCTTTTTCATATTCAGTCTCCAAGTTTGATGTAATTAACTAAAGTTTCGCAGTAAAATAATTGCATGAAATACGAAATAATTATTTGATATAATTAATAAATATCTTGAAAAGCAGCTCCAGTTTTAGTATATTTGATTTTGCC
>JAHIFE010000119.1 GCA_018901125.1 Pseudomonadota bacterium
AAACGTCCTATTTTGGCCGATCTCTGCGTTGGATGAAAAATTTAATCCTCGAAATACTCCATGTATTCCTGCGGTTAAAATTTTCACCCGCCTTGACCTCGACCAAACTGAAACGTTTTGAAAGTGGCTCAAAGTTTATTATATTTGCAATCGAAACTTTATTCTCACAAACGCTAAATACACAATTACAGGTTTTCGGAAGTTCTAAGAACAGAGTTGTTTATAGATATATTGTATTTCGGCTGGATGAAATCAAAGCAGTTTTTTTTGAAAGGGACATACAACAAGGAATAACTTTCAGGTGTTATTTTGATATTTGTAAGCAAAGGGAAATAATCTTTTTTCGGCTTGATAAAATTACTTAAAACGATTTTTATAGTATCTATTGCTTCTGTAACCGGTAGAGAAACAGGGTGCATAGCGGCATCCGGTACTTTTTTTATGATTTCATCGAATGGTTGTACAAGCGTAAATTGTGTTGCAAGACGAATAAAATGCTTTGCTCGAAGCTTGAAAGCAGGAACCCAGAATTTAAAAGCCATATTTTCCCAACTCTTTTGAACAGCTTTTGGAAGATTTGCTAATTTCACAAGGTCGGCATACGAATCAAGAGCTATTTCTGATACGTTGGCTCTAATCTGCCAGAACGGAAGAAATAATAAGTCATTATCTGTGTCCGGAAAATAGCCGAAATTGATTTTTTGAAGTTTTTTGTTGTGGCTCTGCCATGCCGAATCACAGTTTTTGCATAAAAGAACGAGTGAATCTTTTTCGCCCGACAAATCCCACCCGCAATCCGGACATATTGCAGGTATGAAATCGATTGTCCAGTCTGGTTTTTCCGTTACAAAAAGATTAATGTCAAAATCTTTCGGGAGCGTTTTACAGACAGGTTTGTTGATTACGCCGTCCCAGAGCATATTATCCTTCAAATAATAGGGTGAATAAATAATGCTTGTTGTTTCACCTATAAAAGATTGAATGGCCGGACTATTTGCCCCTTTTGCACAGAATCGTTTTTCTGCTATGCATATTATATTGTCTATAGAAAGTTCAGGTTTTACAAATACTCCTTCAAATTCCGGAAGGGCAAATTTTAGTTTAAGAGTCTGCGAACGGAATCCAAGGGATACCGGAAACATGGTTGAATTTGTTCCCCGGTGGCTTATATCAATAAACCTGTAATCAGTTTTGTCCGGGTAACATGAAGAAAGCGTTCCTTTGAATCTCCAGTACGGGAAATATAAAGAAGAATTGATGTCTGGATTATTATGAGGCAATATATATCGAAAACAGGCATCTCCCATAAGAAAAGAGCTTACACGGCAGTACGGGCAGGCAATAAGCCTGTCTGTCTCTTCCAGAACGGCAGGTGCACCGCACTGAGGGCAGGATTGCTCTATGCTGATATTAAAGCTTTTCACCGCACATATTACAAAAAACTGATTCTGTCAGATTTTTACCGCCGCATTTTTTGCAAAAATTTGGATTTTCTTTTTCTTCTGCGGATTGACCGCAGCGGGGACAGAAATTTGAGTTAGGGGTGAGATTTTTACCGCACTTTTGGCACTGGATGAAAACAAGTTGTTGATGCCCACAGAATGGGCAGAACTTTGCATCCGAATTGATCGGATGGTTGCATTCCACGCAATTTATTACTTCTTTCAGGTTTTCTTTATCTGACGGTTGTCCGTTTGGTGAGAAATATTTTGCAAACATCGCAGGCATCATAATACCCAAACCCGCTCCCATGCCTGTTGAAGCTCCTTCCATTTCCGATGCTTTCTCTATAGACATTGCAGCTTTCATCTGCAAAAGCTTGTTCATATCGTCAAACAGTCCCATACGGCTTTTGTCATCTATTGCCTTCTGCACTTCAGAAGGAGGAGTGATTGAACTGATATAAATATTGGCAAGACCGAGTCCGAAGCGGCTAAAATCGGTTTTAAGCCTTTTTGCAAGGCCATCTGCAATGTCATTATACTTGGCTGGCAGGTTTAATATCGAATCGAGGGTTTCTCCCATATAGTCGTTGAACCTTGAAACAATCACACTGTTTAAATAATCTTCTGTTTCAGCGGTAGTAAAGATGCCCTGTGTTCCGACCATGCTGTTTATAAAAAGGACAGGCTGTAAAACCTGAATGCTGAATATCCCGAAAGCTCTAAGCCTGACAAGCCCGAGCTGCGAATCCTTAAATGCAACCGGATCTCTTGTGCCCCATTTTAAGTTTGTGAAGACCTTAAGGTTTACGAAATATACCTCAGCCCGAAGCGGGCTGGCCATGCCCCATGGGATGCTTGCCAGCTTTGTCAGTACGGGTATATTGGCGGTTTTCAGCGTATGACGTCCGGGACCAAAAGCATCGATTGCTTTGCCTTTGTAAAAAAACACTCCGGCCTGGCTTTGTCTTACGGTAAGCTGTGCGCCGTATTTAATTTCTCCTGAACCTGTTTCAGGAATGCGATGGACAAGTTCTTTGCCTGTTTCATCAAACCATTCAAGGTTTTCTAAAAAAATTATATTGTCTGTTCCCATTTATTATTATGCTCCTGTTAAACCGAAAGATCTTTGCATAACGTTCTGTTTGCCCCATTTTTTGAAGTAGAGTTTACTATCAGGACTCGTTTCCAGATTCTTTCAGAAAGAATTGATCATATAGTTTTTTTTCGATAAAAAGATCATAAATATCAGGATCAATTATGTTGTTTTTTTTCATATCATTCATTACTTTAAGCGCTTGTTTCAGGTTCATGGGCTTTTTATATGGCCTGTCCTGGGCTGTTAAGGCTTCAAAGATATCTGCAATAGCTATGATTCGTGACTGTAATGGAAGATCTTCTTCTTCGAGAGCTCTGGGATAACCGGAGCCATCGAGCTTTTCATGATGGCTTGAGGCATACTCAGGAACCCTTACGAGTTTTCTGGGGAAAGGCAGCTGGTTTAAGATTCTAAATGTTACGGCAGCATGATTTTCTATGATTTTTCGCTCTTTTGCTGTAAGAGAACCCTGCCTTACAATCAGATTTTCTAATTCTTCCTCAGAAATATAGGGCTGTTTTTTGTCGTTAAGCAGATAAGTTTTGCGGGCTATTTCCTTTAACCTGTTAGCATCATCTTCTGACAAAAGTTCACCAGGGATATTGGATGATTTTATAAATTCAAAATCATTCTCAAGATTTTTTAGTTTTTCGTTAAGTTCAGAATCGAGAGCAGTAAATATGCTTTCATTTTTTTCATTTTTCAAATGCGTTATTTTAATTTTGAGATATTCATTTTCAATTATTTTAGCAATAAGACTGAACCTTGTTTCCAGAAGATTTATGCGATCGAAGACAGTTTGAAGTTTGGTGCTTTTATCAATTACATATTCAGGAGTAGTGATTTTACCCACATCATGCATCCAGGCCGCTATACGGATTTCTTCAAGCTCATTTTCATCAAGTTTTATTTTAATGAATTGTTTTTTCTTAGAGGTATTAATTGTTTCTGCTATCATTATGGATAAATCAACAACGCGGTTGATATGCCCCAAAGTGTAAGGAGACTTTTCATCAATTGTTGTTGCTATGGTTTTAATGAAGGAATAAAAAAGGTCTTTTAAATCCTTAATAAGCTGTGTATTTGTTAGGGCAACCGCAGCCTGGGAGGCAAGAGATGCCGTTTCATCAATGTATTCATCCGGAAATGCAATAACTTCTCCTGTTCGCGGGTCTTTTGAGTTCAGAAGTTGCAAAACGCCAATGATATCATTTTCATGGTTTCTCAAGGGTATAACAAGCATAGATTTTGATCGGTAGCCTGTAGAAGCGTCGTACTTCATAGGTCCGGTAAAATCAAAGCCATGGGCTTTATACACATCAGGTATATTTACAATTTCACCGGTTATTGCAACATAGGATGATACATTTGAGTAATTTTGCTTTCCGTCAGTATAAAGGGGGACGTTTGGGAGATCAATTTTAATACCGCTTGTTCCGCCCATCCTGATATTTAATGTGTCATTTTGCAGGATTTTAAAACAAAGGTTTTTGTTTTCTTTATCAATGATATAAAGGGTGCTTGCATCGGCTTTTGTCATCTTTCTTGCATCCATAACAATCATCTCAAGGAGTTTGTCAATATTTTTTTCGCTTGATAAAGCAAGACCAATCTTTGAGTCTTGTTTGATATGTGCAATTTGTTCTTCAGCATAATGCTTAACTTCGGAAAGAACCGATGTTAATAGTTTATTTAGTTTTTTATCCTTAGAGAGTGTATTGATTTCCGAAGGGGAAAGTATGGATTCATTACAAGCTTCAGATGAAAAGGCCATATTTGAACTCCATATTATAGAAGATGCATTTTAAATTATACTTATTGCGAAGTTATCTTAATGCAAGTCAGTTTACCATGAAAACAGGTTCAAGTAATTTCTAATTGTAAAAGCTATCTATAAAATCTACTATTAGATCCAGATATTAATCAGATTAATTGCAGATTGCATAATTATGAAATCATGGTAAAATATTAAATAAACGAATAAGCATAAATATAAACCAAGGATAATTGATGGCGCGCCTGACAGGATTCGAACCTGTGACCTACGGATTAGAAGTCCGTTGCTCTATCCAGCTGAGCTACAGGCGCAATGGCCGCATCAATATCATACCTATATTTATATGTCTATAAAAAAAATGATTTTACTACTAATTGCAGGAAAGATTTTAATGGGCCTGAATGGGTTATGTCATAACAAATATTACTATTCTAAAAGGCGTTTTAATAAATGACAAATGAAAATAAAAAAAAGGACCGGGTTGCAAATAAGGCTATAGTAAAATATGATCCTTTGCAACGTTACATGATGGAGGTAAGCAATCATAACCTGCTGTCCAGGGAAAGAGAGTACGAACTTGCCGTAAAGGTTTATGAGCATGATGATAAGGATGCAGCTTATGAAATTGTTACTTCAAATCTTAGACTGGTTATTAAAATAGCTCTTGAATTTCAGAGGATGTGGATGCAAAATCTTCTTGATCTTATACAGGAAGGAAATATTGGGCTCATGCAGGCTGTCAGGAAATTTGATCCTTACAAAAATGTTAAATTTTCTTATTATGCTTCTTTCTGGATCAAAGCCTACATTCTGAAATTTATAATGGATAACTGGCGGTTGGTAAAAATTGGTACTACCCAGGGCCAGAGAAAACTATTTTTCAAGCTCAAAAAGGAGAAACAAGATCTTATTGATCAGGGATTTGATCCAAAGCCCAAACTTTTATCCGAAAGACTGGGAGTTACCGAGAAGGAAATTGTTGATATGGATCAAAGGCTTGACGGGTGGGATGTTTCCCTTAATACTCCTTTATCGGATGATTCAGATTCGGAAAGAATTGAATTTATCAGCTATGACTCCGAATCTGCTGAGGAACAGGTCGCGAAAAAGCAGATGGATAACCTTATATACAGCAAAATAGATGAATTCCGTAAACTGATGACGAAAAGAGAAAATGAAATTTTTGATCTTAGAATATTTTCAGACACTCCCGCTACTCTCCAGGAGATAGGAGACCGTTACGGTATATCAAGGGAGCGTGTACGTCAGCTTGAAAAGAATATAATTAATAAAATGAGAGAGTTTATTAAAGAAGAACTGCCGGATTTGATTTCATACCTGACATGAAAAAATAAAATCAGCCTGGTATTCTTGTACAATTAATTGGTCGGAACGCTTGCGGGTTAGAGGTGGCAGCTAGGAATAATTTTAAAATGAAAAATAATCTTACAAAATTAATAATTACACTTTTTCTTATATTTCTGTTTTCGGGATGTTCTTTCCCGTTTATGAATTCATTTTCAAAAGCAATAACAAAAAACGATATTTATTTTCCTGAAAACAATTATTTTTATTTTACAGAATCACAAATATTAAAAAATAAGGGGGAGATTGAACAGGCGATAAAATACATGGAGCGAGCGTTGGAACTTGATCCTGAATCGCTTTTTTTAAAAGGGGAGCTGGTTAATTTATACCTTCAGCAGAAAGAAAATATTAAAGCCTTAACTATAGTAGAAGATGTGCTTAAAAAGGAACCGGAAAACATAGGTGCTCTCATTCTGTTCGGAAAGATAAAGCATTCCCTTAATAAAATTGACGACGCCAAAAAGATATATGAAAAAATTGTTGAGGGAAAACCCAAGGAAAAAAATATATATTTACTGCTTGGCAGTATCTATATTGATGAAAGGGAGTTTGATAAGGCAACCGACCTCTTTGAGAAGCTTGTGATCAATTTTCCGGATTACTATCTTGGATATTACTATCTTGGCAAGATTTATGGCGAAAAAGATAACTTAATAGAAGCAGAAAAGAATTTTAAAAAAGCAATTGAATTAAAGCCGAATATGGACGAGTCGCGCTATGAGCTGATAAATATATATAAGATACAGCGCAAGAAAGAAAAGACAATCCAGCTTTTAAAGGAAATGTTAAAGAATAATCCTGATAACATAAGAGCGGCTCTCGATCTCGGTTGTTTTTATAAAAAGAACAACATGCAAAAAGAAGGCGAAAAGATTTTAATAAATCTTGGCAAAAAAAGCCTTACTGATTTTGATGTTGTGCTTAATTTGATTCAGTTTTATCTGGATAAGCATGAAAATGATGATGCTATAATAATTCTTGAAGATATGCAAAAAGGTGCTCCTGACAATTCTGATTTGCATTACCTTAGCGGCCTTTTCCTGCTAGCAGTAAAAAATTATGACGGTGCTCTTGAACAGTTCCTTAAAGTAAAAAATGATTCAAAGTTTTATTTTGATACCGTTTTCAGAACCTCGTTTATTTACCAGAGTAAAGGAATGACCAGGGAAGCTATATCCTATATTAAAGATGTGATTGCAAAAGACCCCGAAAATCCAAATTATCAATATTATCTTGGTTTGTTTTATGAAGATTTTAAGGACTATGAAAATGCCGAAGAAGCGCTTTTAAAAGCTATAAAAAAAGATCCGAATGATACTATGTTTCATTTCCGCCTTGGAGTTATTTACGATAAATGGGGAAAAAAAGAGAAGTCTATTGAACAGATGAAAACGGTTATCCGGATTGATCCTGAAAATGCGGATGCCTTGAACTATCTTGGTTATACCTATGCTGAGATGGGGAAAAATCTCAATGAGGCTGAAAAACTTATTTTAGAAGCGCTGAAATATAAGCCAGGAGACGGGTATATAACCGATAGCTTAGGATGGGTGTATTTTAAGAAAGGCCTTTACTCAGAGGCTATAAAGATTCTGAAAAAAGCAACAGATCTTGTTCCCGAAGATCCGGTTATTTTAGAACATCTCGGTGATGCTTATATAAAAAACAATGATATTAAAAATGCTCTGGAAACCTACAGGCGTTCTCTTAAGCTCAAAAAAGAAGACAAGGAAATGTTGATAAAAAAAATTCAAGAGATTTCAGGAAAAGGGCTTTAAAAAATATGAAGAAAATATTGCATTGTTTTCTTCTATTATTTATTGCCCTTTCTTTTTCGTCATGTGCCGGTCTCCAATCTAATATATTTAATAATATTTTTGGACAGGAAAGATCCCCTGTCTTCACTTCCGAAGCGCACAGCCTTTTTCTTGCGCTTAACGAAAAGAACCGGGAATTAAAAACATTTAAGGGAACAGGACGGATGAGCCTGTCCAAAAAAAACGGGGAGGTAATTTCAGCTGATATTGCATGGATTGCAGAAGATACTGATAAGATTTACATTGCTGTGCGAGGCGTTTTAGGTCAACCCATAGCAGGTATTGCAACTGACGGCAAATACGTTTATTTTGCTTCCTATACGGAAAAGAAATTTTACAAAAAACATTCGGATAATGCCGATCTTAAAAGCTTTATTTCTATTCCGATAAAGATGAAAGATATTATTTTACTTCTATCCGGGCGAGCGCCTGTTTGTGATTTTGATACAGCATCAACAGAATATATTGAAAATAAAGGACCTGTTCTTGTTTTAAATAACAGAGGGGCTGATATAGTTGAAAAAATATATTTCGATCAAGGCAGTAATAATGTTATGCAAATTGATATGCTCGATTCGGGAGATATGCTTTACAGGGTTTTTTTTGATGGGGGAAGGTTTGTGAAAGAATATTATATTCCTTCAAAACTTGTAATTTCAAGCGAAGCCGGCGATAATTTTAAGCTTGATATAAATAAGTACTGGGCTGATGAGCCGGTATCTCCATCTGCTTTTGTGCTAAGGTCTCCAGAGTAAAAGTTATAGTGAGAGCTTTAAAACTGGCTCTCTTGATAAATATCAAACCCCAAATCTCCGGGTTGAAATTTGGGGTTTGATATTTATCTTCGCTATTCGAGTATGGAAGCGGCTTTTAATACTTCCTGAAAGTATCATATCAAAACGGAGAAAATGATTTAAAATGGCGATGTATGAGGAAGGTACTCTTGATTTAATAAAAATGGCTTTAAATAAAAGGGAGGAAGAATATCTTTCACCTATTGCAATCTTAAGTTCAAAATGCCTGCGCCGGGAATATGAAGAAGGTAGAGATCTTAGTTACAGGCAAGATTTTTCTATAGATATAGACAGGATACTCTATTCGCTTGCATATACTAGATATATTGACAAGACTCAGGTTTTTTACCTGATTAATAATGACCATATAACGCACAGGGTTCTTCATGTTCAGCTTGTGTCCAAGGTGGCAAGGACTATAGGCCGTTTCCTGGGATTAAATGAAGATTTGATAGAAGCAATATCTCTGGGCCATGATATTGGTCATACTCCCTTCGGGCATGACGGTGAAAGATTCCTGTCGGAACTTTGTAAAGAGAGCGGTATCGGACATTTTTTGCATAATGTCCAAAGCGTCCAGTTTCTCGACAAAGTTGAACGAAAAGGAAAGGGATGGAATCTTTCACTCCAGACACTTGATGGAATTTTGTGCCATGACGGAGAAGTTCACAATCAGAGCCTTGCGCCTCAAAGGGTGAAAAACTTTGATAAACTTGAACAGGAAATAGAAATTAAGAAAACTAATCCCGATGCAAAGCTGATACCCATGACGCTTGAGGGTTGCGTAGTTCGAATAGCGGACACTATAAGCTATATCGGGCGTGATATAGAAGATGCAATAAGGCTTAATATTATAAAGAGAACGGATCTCCCTGAAGAAAGTGTTAAAATACTTGGAAACACTAATGGAACAATAACATATAATCTTGTAACGGACGTCATTAAAAACAGCTTCCAGAATATATATATTGCATTCAGTCCGGAGGTTTCGGAAGCATTAAAGCGAATAAAAGCATTCAACATGGAGCGGATTTACCTTAATCCTGAAATCAAAAAACACGGTAATCTTATAAAAACACTTTTCAGAATGCTTTTTGAAAAATATATTTCCGATATAGAAAAAGAAAACAGGAAGTCTGTAATTTTCAACAGCTTTTTGGAAGATATGTCGAAAGAATATATCAACAATCAAAAAAATGAAGAAATCGTCAGAGATTTTATAGCAGGAATGACGGATCAGTATTTTCTGCGGCAATGTCCGGAAAACATGAGGCCTGTTCCTGAAATAAGATGATATGACAATAGGTTAGTCAAATAAATAATCTGAGAAACAATCTCAACTTCTTATTAAGATTAGTTTTGCTTTACACCATTTTCAAAACTTACCTTGCCATATCTATCCGAAGTGCCCAGATTAGTGTATAGCCCTCGCAGCTGCTGCCCGCCCAAAAGCACCTCGTAAGCGGCTACGCCATAGTCATTCTGATCTTCTGTGTTTTTGTAATAAACGCTTAAGACGCCGCTGTGAAGGATTCCCATGCCTTTGTAAGACTGAGGAGCATCTCCTGTCTGGGAATTATCTATCAGCCACGACAACTGATAGATATCATCGCTTTTATTGATGGCCAATAGACCGACATACTTATACCCTTCGGTTCGGTATGACCCGCTGATATCGATTACTCCTGCATCTGACACGGGTTGAGAATCGTCGGGATTACCAATGCGAAGGGCAAGATCATCTATTTTGGGTGGAAAATCTGCAGGAGATTTGATTTCAGACTTCAGTGCTTTTATAACTACGCCGGTTCCAACTTTTATTATACGGACATTTATGGTGTAATAATCAAAAATCCGGCCCAGACTGCCGATAAGGACAAGATCGACATTTGCGAGAGAACCGATTTTTTGAGCCTGGCTATCATCTGTTATGCCGGATTGTATCAGCCGATATTCGTCCATAAGTTTGTTGATCTGCGATCGTTCAACAATCTTGTAGTGTCCGCCTTCAATGATCATGGTCCTGAGATTTTCAGAAACCGCCATTGTCAGATTTTTATCAACTCCGACCGGTTTAAGGTCGAGGACAGCCATACGTTCAGCAGCGCCTGCTGTCGTAATAACTGCCAATAGTAAAACGAACACGAGTATATGCCTCATAATTTTTTCTCCCATTTCCAACCCTCTTAATACATGGAATTAAACGATCGGTATTTTCATTTTATCCTTTTTTAATATTACTTGGTACGTACGTCAATATATTTCGCGGCATCTTCCGGGTCAGCCCCTTCACAAACTCACCTTGACTCTCTTTGAGTTGCTCAAACAAATCGTTGAAAGCATCGGAGATGTATTTTAAAAAGATGCGGAGTTTGGCTGCTGCCGCCCGCAGTTTTTTGCAAAAACTATATATTGTTACCTTTCCGAATATTATGGCAATATTCAAAGGAGTGGCAGTAAGTGATAACCGTACAAAAGGATCTTTTATTGTAAATCCTATAATAAAGTAATACAGATAAAAAAACAATGAAAGACAATAGCACCTAAAGACTTAACACTCTTTATACCGTTAGAAGCACAAAGCAGAAATCGATATTCGTTATTCTTTGTTCGCTATTTGAATAATAAAGGAAATCACGATGGAAAAACAAGTCGTTGTAAGATTTGCCCCCAGCCCTACCGGTTATTTACATATTGGTGGTGCAAGAACCGCTATATTTAACTGGCTCTATGCCCGTAAAACCGGTGGCAAATTTATCTTAAGACTTGAAGATACGGATGCCGAAAGATCCACAGAAAACTCAATAGAAGGAATCATAGAAGGATTAAAATGGCTCGGGCTTTTATGGGATGAAGGCCCTAACTTTCAGAGCCAATATATTGAAGATCATCAAAAAGCCGCACAAAAACTTCTTGAAACAGGTCATGCGTATAAATGCTTCTGTACCAAAGACGATATAGAAAATAAGCGGGAAGAAGCCGTTAAGAAAAAGACTACTTATATCTATAACAAGTCATGCCGGGATCTTACTTGTGATCAGGTTGCAAAAAAGGAAGCTGAAGGATTACCTTATGCAATAAGGCTGAAAGTGCCGGATGGTTCAGGCAGTGTAACTTTTAACGATGTTGTCTATGGAACCATAGAAAAAAAATATGTAGATATTGAAGATTTTATTATTGTACGCTCAAACGGCAAACCTTTATATGTGCTTTCAAATGCAGTCGATGACATAAGGGATAAGGTTACACATGTTATTCGCGGTCAGGACGGCCTTGCCAATACGCCCAAACAGATACTCTTATACAATGCGCTTGGTGCATCTCTGCCTGTTTTTGCGCACATGTCTTTAACACTTGATCCGAAGAAAGCGAAAATATCCAAACGACACCACGGCGAACTGGTAGCCGTACATTTTTACAGACAACACGGGTTTTTGCCCTGGGCGCTTGTAAATTTTCTGGTGCTTCTGGGTTGGGCAACGTCTGAGTCAAGAGAGATATTTTCAAAAGAGGAACTTATCGATGCGTTTTCATTAGAGGGAATAAGCAGGGCAAATTCCGTTTTTAACATAAACAAAGATGATCAGAAGTACTTTACCGATCCTAAAGCCATAAATATCAATGCCCATTATTTAAGGACAATGCCTGTAGAAGAGCTTTTGCCGTATGTGAAGGAACAGCTCAAAAGCGAAGGTTTATGGAATGACGAATATGAAGCAAACCGCAGTGAAGAGCTTCTTGATACTGTTGAGCTCCTGCGCAACCGGTTTCACTTGATAACGGATTTTACAACAATCGGCAGGGCATACTTTTCAGATGATTATTTTATAGATGCCGATTCCTTGAAGAAAAACATTCTTAAGCATCCTGAACTTACGCAATGGCTTTCCAATCTTGCTGATAAGATAAGCTCAATTAATATTTACAATGCCAAAACGATAGAACAGGTCATTATGGATATGGCAGGTGATATTGGAGTTAAACCAGGAGTTCTTGTGAGTGGTATTCGTATTGCTGTAACCGGCCATGCCGTGGGGCCGGATTTTATCAGGTCTCTTATCAGAATCGGACAGGATAAAGTAGCTGAACGTTTGGCAAAAAATATATATTATGAGTCAGATTTATGAATGTTGCATACCTTCTGGTAAACAGCGCAGGAAAGTATCCGGACAGAACAGCCATTATTTCGGAAGAAAAACATTTTTCGTATAAGGCATTCAACCAAAGGGTAAACCGGTTGGCTCATGCAATGAAGCAACATGGTCTTAAAAAAGGAGACCGGGTTGCCATGATGTTTTTCAATACCTATCAGTTTGCAGAAGTATATTTTGCTGCTGTAAAATCCGGGGCAGTTGCAACGCCGGTAAATTTTCGATTCGTGGCAGATGAGATCGAATATATTATGAACCATTGTGAGGCCTGCTTCTTTTTCTTTGGAAAGGAGTTTGAAGAAACTATAGAAAGTACTTATGACAAACTGTCTGAAATAAAATATTTTGTGTGTGTGGATGCTCAAAAAAACGGTTTTGCGCATGATTATGAAAACTTTTTATCTTCCGGGAAATCTAAAGAGCCGGAAGTTGATGCCGGAGAGAACGATCCCTGCCAGATTATGTATACTTCCGGTACTACGGGAAAACCCAAGGGCGCCGTTATAACTCATGGCAACATCTTGTGGAATCTCTATAACACAATTTCAGGAAGAGAAGACCAAAGCGGTGAGATTTCTCTTATCATTGGCCCTATGTACCATACGGCAGGTTTAAACAATCACTTTACCATTCAAGTTGCCTTAGGCGGTACTTGTATTTTGATTAAAAAATTCGAGCCTGAAACTGTTTTAAGATACATTGAAGAAAAAAAGGCAAACATAATTTCCGGTTCCCCGTCCATGTATAATATATTACTTCAACACCGGAAACTTAATGATTTTGACACATCTTCCATAACCAAATGCACATCAGGGGCAGCCATACTGCCTGTGGAGATCAAGGAGAAACTTTTAAATATTTTTCCAAAAGCCAACGGGGTTTACGATGTCTACGGGTGCACAGAAGCTTCTCCTACCATTACCATATTAAATGGCAAAGATTCTTTTAGAAAGCACGGATCAGTTGGGCAAGCTGTAAGGTTTTTACAGGCCAAAGTTATCGATGAGGATGGAAACGCAACACCACCGAATCAGATAGGAGAGCTTATCTGCAAAGGCCCTAATGTGATGCAGGAATACTACAAAGACTGCAAAGCAACCAAAGAAGTAATTAAAAACGGATGGCTTTATACCGGTGATCTGGCAACAATTGATGATGAGGGGTATTTCTATATAGTAGACAGGAAAAAAGACATGATATCAAGCGGAGGGGAAAACATTTATCCAAGAGAGCTTGAAGAAGTACTTTTTGGGCATCCGGCTATATCAGATGTAGCTGTTGTTGGCATACCTGATGATGCATGGGGAGAAAGTGTTAAGGCTTTTGTGGTTTTGCAAAAAGGTATGAATATGGATAAACAGGATGTTATCGAGTACTGCAAAAAGCACCTTGCAAGTTACAAAAAGCCAAAGGCTGTAAGTTTTGTGGAATCCATTCCCAAAAACCCATCCGGAAAAGTCTTAAAACGGCTGCTTAAAGAGCTATAGAGAAAAACTGAAAAATTCCATCTTGACAATATGTTTCTCATCCTGTAGCAAAATCCGTAAGTTAATTCAAGGCAGCCGATTGCTGTCTAATAAAATGTTTAAAGACAGGAGCCAGTTTCAAAACGTCCCATTTTGGCCGATCTCTGCGTTGGGTGAAAATTTTAATCCTCGAAATACCCCATGTATTCCTGCGGTTAAAATTTTCACCCGCCTTGACCTTGACCAAACTGAAACGTTTTGAAAGTGGCT
>JAHIFE010000120.1 GCA_018901125.1 Pseudomonadota bacterium
ATAATAAATATTACCTATAAGTCAAGCTATTTACATAAATTATATTGTGTCCACATATATTATTTTTTATTATGTTATATTTCAATTTATATTAATTAGTTATACCATATATGCATAATATATCAGGGGGAAGATCCGTTCAATAATGGAAGCTTAGATATCCGTCGGTTTTCAGATTTTTCCTCATATCTGTGCCGACAAATTGTACGAATTTTGTTAATAGTGTTTAAGTAAGTATTTCAAAGCTAAAATCCTGCTGATGAAAAAAGACATATACCGATAACCAAGTCTACAGCAAAGCCGGAGACTTGGTTATACTATTTTTGTTCCCGATATCGACATATCCAAGAGCCTGATGCAAAACGTTTCAGTTTGGTCAAGTGAGGATTAAAATTTGAGCCAAACGCAGAGATCGGCCAAAATGGGACGTTTTGGAATTGGCTCCCAAGTCAAGGCATTCTATTTGGACAACAGCAAAAAATTATTTACACCAAAAAAGCTGGCGTTTAGTTCTGAAGCAGGCATAAACAAGAATGATTCCGGGTCATATGACCGGTTTGTAGATGAAGCATGCTGGGCTTTTTCATCAATATAGAGCTGAGTATCATGATCTCCTGTATTGTTTCTGCCGCTTGGGTCCTCACTATAATGCACTAAAAAAGTGATCCATGTCCGGAAATCGCCGGATTTTTCGTATACTTCCTTGTACCAAATTGTATAAGTTTCTTGGTCAACATAATTTACGTGCCGTCCCCAGTTATAATAAGGATCTTTAGGCATCTGTTCAATAACCCACACTTTTCTTGGGACATAGGTAATATTTTGAGGCGCCCATGCTGCTCCCTTCCAGTTTGAATCTTGAAAGCCGAATTTGATGCTGGGCCCGGTAAAGGGGAAAACCCTGAGCATTCTTCCATCCGGCAATGCCTGTGCCGGCAGCATATTGGGACTGGTAAAAGAAGCAAGAATTGTTTTTTCTCCCACGTACTTCCATTTCATGGAACGGTCTTTTCCACCCCACATGTAATTCGTATCCAACCATGCATCAGAGCCCATATAAGGGTCGGATCTGGCCGTTGATGTGGTTTGCCGAATTCTCCGGATTGCAGGAACATAAGCATAATTTGTATTATCTCTTGAGTCCATATATATATAAGACATTGTGTTAGTCCCTTTAACACTCATAGGTTCCAGAACTCTTTGAAATTCATAGGTCAGAACCTTGTCGGGATTTTTTATGTCCTGACCTGGCGGCCGGCCATTCATATAAAGGCGGTGATCCATTCCCGCAACATAACGTTCCTCTCCATTAGGGTTTATCCACCTAATATAGATTTTGTCTCTTGTGCACATAAAACGATATCTTTGGAAATTGAAGTTATATATGATCTTTATCGCGGAATTGGGATCTTTGAGATCAATGCTGGGGAAAGGATAACCATAAATATTTTCCGGATATTTCCCAGTGCTTTTACTGATTAAATCGCCCTCGGAAGTTACGTCGAATTTTCCTTCATTCTTTGCGCTAGCTTCAATAAATCTGTCATTTTGTTTGTATTTGAAGTTTAATTTTCCCGGTGTAACAACATAGTCACCTTTTTCAACTGCACGGTACATAGCCGGAATGAGAAGGTCTTTGTATTGGTTACAGTTAGTTTTATCTATTACTTTGGGCAAATCCATAGCCAAAACTTCACCACTAAACAAGATCAGAATGAACAACGAACATATCGACAACCCCAAATAATGTATAATTCTCATTCGCTTCATCTCTCCTTTACTTCATTGACATTTATAGTTTTTATGGTTATTATTTTCACCAGCATTAAACAGCTCTTTTGAGGATCGTATCAATTACTAAGCGCTGTCAGGCAAGACATGAAACAACAAAAGAGCTGTTTAATGCCGGTGAAAGCCTCTCTAAACAATTTTTATAATATTACGTCTTATGTATTTTCTTGAGAACGGATTCATATATTACGATCTTTAGAATTCTTGAAATAAAACCATAACTATCTGTTTTTGGGTCCATGGTAAAATAATCAACCATTTCTTCCTTTAAAACATACGATACAAAGGATGCTCTTTTTTGATATCTATCCCTTTTCCCTGCTCACCATAGGCGATTATTGCATCCAGTGTTGCACAAGCCGGATAAACCCAGGAAGCATTTCCAATCGGACC
>JAHIFE010000121.1 GCA_018901125.1 Pseudomonadota bacterium
AATTTTGTACTGCAAATAATATTACGACACAGTCTGGAAGGCCGGAAACCAGTAATTCCATTGGGTTCTGGATACCGGATCAAGTCCGGCATGACGGTTTAGGTGTTTCACAAAATTATTAAATGGCATATTAATTCCAAATGCGGTTACCCTGATATCGTTATCCATTTAACTTGACATATCGCTTGACAATTTATAATATAAATCAAAAAGATACAAGTAAAAAGCCATGAGTCAGATTACTTTACAGAGACGCTATGGCTTACAGGAGAGTAAGGAGGTGTGCTATGAATGAAGACCGGTTATTAGAAAAAATTACATATAACCCGAGGATTTTTAATGGCAAGCCAATTGTTAAAGGGAGACGACTTGCCGTTGAACATGTGCTTGGAATGCTGGCATCAGGTGATACAGCAGAAACTATTTTGGAAGGGTATCCATGGCTGGAAATGGAAGATATTCAAGCGTGTATAGCCTATGCACACAGAATTGTCGCCCATGAGAGGATTGAACCTATTTTCCAGGAAACCGGGACATGAAGGTACTGCTCGATACCTGTGTCTGGGGCAAGGCAAAAGAAAAATTGCTCCAAAAGGGTCATGATACGATATGGGCCGGCGATTGGCCGGAAGATCCGGGTGATTTGGAAATTCTTGAGCTTGCACATAAACAAAATCGCGTACTTATTACTCTTGATAAAGACTTCGGTGAATTGGCCATCGTACGAAAGATTCCCCATTCCGGAATAATCAGGTTGGTTAATGTTTCCGCAAAAAACCAAGCGGAACTTAGTATCTATGCAATAGATCGGTACGCAAAACTACTCTGCAAAGGTGCCATTGTCACCGTTGAATCAAACAGAATTAGAATAAGAGCTGCGGATTGATTAACCTTTCAGGAATTTGTCAATAAATTTTATATGTTAGCATTTGTAAGCTTATATTATAAATATTCTCCTCCTGTCGCAGATCTTATCAGCTCCTTTTACCTTGTTCCTTGAACCTTCTTTACAAGCCTGAGCTCTCTGTAAAAGACAAGCAAGTATAATACATTTAAAATCCAGCGAGTCTCTGACAAATTCATCCTAATTTTTAAACCCCGGATTTCATACAACAGGAAAGATGCCTACTATGACTGAAAGCTACGTTAACAAAAGAAATTTATTGTTTTGCGGGTTTATTCTTATAGCTGTCTTAATGTGTTATATGCCTCTTAAGAACCTTCTTTCAACATCTTCCAACAGGGAATACTATTCTCACATACTACTTATTCCTTTTGTAAGCGTATATCTTCTTTATATAAAAAGAAAAGAAATATATTCTGATAAATCCTATTCATTCGGAGCCGGAGGCGCTCTTATCCTTATAGGAATTATCTTATATATACTTGGTCAAATTCATGGCATAAACCTCAACAGCAATGATTATTCGTCACTGATTACTTTTTCTGCTGTTGTACTGCTTTCGGGCGCTTTTATTTTTACTTATGGAATTTGTGCTTTCAGAAAGGCTCTTTTCCCTATCTTGTTTCTTCTTTTCATAGTACCGATTCCCAGTTTTTTAATGGAAAGATTAATTCACTTTATCCGGGTTGGATCTACTGAATTGGCGAATCTTTTACTGATAGCAACCGGCGTTCCTTTTTTCAGAGACGGGTTTTTCTTTCATCTCTCAACCTTGAGCGTTGAAGTGGCAAAACAGTGCAGCGGAATAAGATCATGCCTTGCGCTTTTTATTACTGCCCTTCTTGCCGGACATCTTTTTCTTAATACAGGATGGAATAAAACCATATTGGCTGTTTGCGTCTTACCTATTGCAATGTTTAAAAACGGAATCAGAATTGTTACACTGACATTGCTGGGTGCATATGTTGATCCGAGAATTCTTAAAAGCTCTATTCACAGGGAAGGAGGAATTCCGTTTTTTATTTTAGCACTGTTGCTACTTGTGCCTATTCTTTATTTTTTAAGAAAGATGGAAAAAAATAAAGAATCAAGGAACAAGGTTAAAGGGACAAGGTAGAAGGTGAAAGGCTAAAAGATATATTATGAGATTTGAAGATCTTGAAGTATGGAAACGCGCAACAATTTTATGTGCAGATATATATTTAGAGCTATCAAATTTAAGGGATTATGGATTTAAGGATCAAATAACCCGATCTGGCCTATCAATACCAAGCAATATTGCTGAGGGTTTTGAAAGAATATCACATAAAGAGTCAGTGAATTTTTTATCATATGCAAAAGGATCATGCGGTGAGTTAAGAACTCAAATATACATTGGAATTCAAATTGGATATATAAACAAAGATAAGGGGGAATATTGGTTGAAGGAAGCAAACGAGTTATCTTCAATGCTGAATGGCTTAATTAAAACCCGTCGCAACTTTACATAATCCTTCCTTAACCATGTTCCTTTAACCTTTCACCTTTAACCTTTAACCTTGAACCTATTTTTATATATGTTTAACATATTTCTATCATATATAGCTGCTGTTGTAACGGCAGGAATTGCAGTTCTTGCACTTTGGCGTGACCCTCGCTCTTTTATTCACCGTGTTTTTGGAGCAGGCATAATTTTATGTTCTATTGATGCTGTACTTACCGGATTTATTTTTCAGTCATTATCTATAGATAATTTTCTGTTCTGGCAGCATATTCAGTTAATAGCCTCATCATTTCTGCCCGCAATCTGGCTGCTTTTCAGCGTAAGCTTTGCCAGGGCTAATTATATGGAACAGATATCAAGCTGGAAATGGGTAATTATTTCCTCATTTATTCTGCCTGTGTCAATAACTCTTTTTTCCAGGGACTCCTTTTTTTCCGAACAACCGGTCTTAACACAAACATCCGAACTTTTTATCGCTATCGGAAGATCGGGATATATCTGGCATCTTATCTGGATAATATCTGCGATCCTGATTCTGGTTAATTTTGAAAAAACATTTCGCCATGCCACCGGACATGTGCGCTGGCAGACTAAATTCATGTTTCTTGGTTTGGGAGCCATAATTGGAATAAGACTTTTTACTTACAGCTATGTACTGCTTTTTAAAGGCGTAACTACTGGTCTTTATCTGATTAATCAGGGAGCGATCCTTGTAGCCGCAATCCTCATTTTACGTTCTCTTTTACGCGGAAAACCTCTTTATGCAAGTATTCAGATTTCCCATCAGCTTCTTTATAATTCATTCACCATACTTATCGCAGGCATCTATTTTTTATCAGTTGGAACGCTCACATGGCTTTCCATCCATTTCGTGTGGATAAAAAATATTCATCTGGTAATATTTTTTCTATTTGTAGCAACAGTCGGAATAATCAGCCTGCTGCTTTCAGACCGCCTTCGGGTTAAGAGAAAACGCTTCATAAGCCGCCATTTCAAACGTCCCCAGTATGACTACCGGAAAATCTGGGGAGATTTCACTAACAGGACAGCTTCTGTTACGCAAACAAAAGATCTTTGCAGTATTATTATAAATATGGTCTCTGAAACTATGGAGATTTTATCAGTAAGCATCTGGTTGGTTGACGATAAACAGGAAAGCCTGTCTTTAGGAGGTTCAACAGTATTTACGGATTCAAGAGCGGATTCAATGACTTTTTCAGGTTATAATATTGCCGATCTTATTTGCACAATGGAAAATCAAACCATTTTGCTCGATCTTAAGGGAAAGACAGACAGCTGGGTGGAATCTCTGAACCAAACCTATGATGCGGAAACACGGGAATCACGTATAAGATACTGTGTGCCGCTAATTGCTGCCGGCCAGCTTATCGGAATTATGACATTAAGCGAAAAAGTATTTTATGAACCCCTTTCTTTTGAAGAAACCGAGCTTGTACGAACTGTTGCCGATCAGGCTGCCGCCATCCTGCAAAACCTTAGACTTTCAGAACATCTTCGCAAGGTTAAAGAACTGGAAGCTTTCCAGACCATGTCCGCATTCTTTATGCATGATCTTAAAAATCTGGCAACAAAACTTTCTCTTGTAACACAGAACCTACCTGTTTTTATGGATAATCCTGAGTTTCGCAACGATGCTATGAAAACAATTTCACAAAGCGTAACAAAGATCAACAGCATGAGCAGCCGCCTTTCTCTTTTAAGCCAGAAGCTGGAACTTTCTTTGATCAAGACCAATCTTAATGAGATGGTTACATCGGCAATATCTGATATAAAAAGATATTCCCAAATAACGGTTTTGCAAAACCTGAGCGATGTACCTTTACTTTTTATAGACCCTGAGCAGATGAATAAAGTACTTGAGAATCTTCTTATGAATGCCTGCGATGCAATGGGACAGAATGGAAAAATTATAGTTGAAACAGCCTTTAAAGAAAATTGGGCACAGATTTTTATTTTTGACAACGGCTGCGGAATGTCTGAAGAATTTATAGCAAAAGACCTTTTCCGGCCTTTCAGAACAACAAAAAAACAGGGAATGGGAATCGGTCTTTATCACAGCAAAACAATTATTGAAGCTCATGGTGGAAGAATAGAAGTTGAAAGCAAAGAAAATGATGGAACAATATTCAGAATTTATTTACCGATAAGCAGTAAAGAATAAAGTATAAAGGTTTAAGGTACAAGGTTCAAGGTTCAAGGTTCAAGGTTCAAGGTTCAAGGTTCAAGGTTCAAGGAATAGGGTAACCGCATTGGGGTTTTATCTAAAATTTACTTCGATTAAATTATTATCTTTTGTATTCGTTTAAAACCGGGAAATCCCCCTTTTCGTCATTCCGGCGAAGGCCGGAAACCAGTAATTACGTTGGGTTCTGGATACCGGATCAATTCCGGCATGACGGTTTGGGTGTTTCACAAACTATAAAATGGTATATTAATTCCAAATGCGGTTACCCTGTTCAAGGAAAAGATAGCTCATGAGTTGATAAGTTGGTGAGTTGGTAAGGTACGAGGAGCATAGGGAAAAGAATGAAAAAACCAAAGTTATTGATAGTAGATGATGATGAAGACCTGCGAACACAGATGAAGTGGGCTTTGGCTGAGGAATACAAAGTTTTTCTGGCCGAAGACCGAAAGAGTGCCCTTGCAATGTTTAAAAAGGAACTCCCGCCTGTTATTACCCTTGATCTTGGTTTGCCTCCACATCCGGCAGGAGTGGAAGAGGGTTTTCTTACCTTATCTGAGATTCTTGCTGAAAACGGACAGGTCAAGGTAGTTATCATTACCGGACGCGGAGAAAAAGAGAACGCTTTACAGGCTGTTGCGCAGGGAGCATATGATTTTTTCTACAAGCCGATACAGCTGGATGAACTCAAGGTTGTGATAAAACGCGCGTTTTATTTATCCCAACTTGAACAGGAACAACGTAAATTACAAAACCGTTTGAGCGGAGACTCCTTCGAAGGCATGCTGGGCACCTGCCCGAAAATGCTGGAAGTGTTTTCAACTATAAAAAAAGTATCAGCAACAGATGCACCTGTTCTGATAACAGGAGAAAGCGGCACAGGCAAGGAACTGGTCGCCCATGCCATTCACAGTATCAGCAGCCGCAAATCAAAATCTTTTATCCCTATAAATTGCGGTGCAATACCTGAAAATCTTCTTGAAGGCGAGCTTTTTGGCCATGAAAAGGGATCTTTTACGGGCGCTCATGCACAACGCAAGGGACGTATTGAGATGGCTGAAGGAGGAACATTATTTTTAGACGAAATTGGCGAACTCCCACTATCTCTTCAGGTTAAGCTTCTGCGCTTCCTTCAGGAAAAAGTTATCGAACGAATAGGCGGAAGGGAAGAGATTGAAGTTGATACCCGTGTTGTTTCTGCCACCAACCGTGATCTTGAGGCGGCTATGAAAGATGGAAGCTTTAGAAATGATCTTTATTTTCGCCTTGGGGTAATTTCCATATCCCTTCCTCCCTTAAGAGAAAGAAAAGGAGATGTGTTGCTTCTGGCGAAAGCTTTCCTTGAACGATATGCAGAAGAAAACAGAAAAAACATAAAAGGTTTCACATCTCTGGCAATCAATGCCATCGAGCAGTACGAATGGCCGGGGAATGTAAGGGAGCTTGAAAACCGCATCAAACGAGCTATTATAATGGCTGAAGGCAGAAAAATAACTCCTGAAGATCTTGAGATAGCTTCCGTACATACCAGATTTGAAGGTTTTGGACTTAAGGAAGCCCGAGAAACATTAGAAAAAGAACTGATTATTAAAGCACTCTCACGCAATAGCGGTAATTTAACTAAAGCCGCTTTGGAACTCGGTATAAGCCGCCCGACTTTATATGATCTTATGGAGAGATCAGGAATCCCAAAAGAATAATAAAAAGGTACAAGGACCAAGGCAAAAGGTGCAAGGCACAAAAGAAAAAAGCACCTTGAACCTTGCACCTTTATCCTTTAACCTTGCACCTTTATCCTTTAACCTTGCACCTTTATCCTTTTCCCTTGAACCTTTCATTTTATTACATAATACCCTGGTGAAACCTTGAATTTTTCAAGAACAGCAAGATATGACGGGTTTATATCGGAAGAAGAATTCACCATAACCTCTATATTTACATTTCGTTCATTTTTTCTTATGTAACCTTTTACCCTCGCATATATTCCATCCCCCTCCATTACCAGGGATTTTATTGTAATTAATCCATTCTCTTCAACCAACTCTCCACGTGCCTTTTTAAACATATCAAGCGGAATCAATCCGAAACCTATTATTTTTGCATCACTTAAAGAAAATTTGATTTCGCTTTGCTTATTTTTTTTTAAAAGATCAAAATCAATATCTCCCGTGCCGCCAATTCCGAATAATCTCCCGACTCCGGGCAAATCTCCTATATCAATAACACTTCCCTTGATTCGTGCAACCAGGCCCACTCCTTTTTTAAAACCAATATTTCCGTTGACCTTTCCTTTCTCTATGTTGCATTTAAAGTCTATACCTGGAGATAATTTTAAAAAAGAAGTAAAATTTATTCCTGCTTTTAAATTATGAATTATTAAAATCAGAGTGTTGTCCAGGTTGTTTATCTTGACATTTTTAATTCTGATACTATAAAATACCCCTTTTTCGAGGCCCTCCGAATCAATACTAATACTGTATTTTTTCAGGGAATCATTGATAAAATCAGATATAAATCTTTCGGGAATGGCAATTATCCATAGCCCCCAAAAAGTAAAGAAAACAATGGCAATAACAAGAGCTGCTTTTTTCATTTAATATTATTTGAACCTGGCTTTGTTGTTTATTTTAGTTATTTGCCACCGTACGACTAATGTGAGCTGTTTGGGGCTTTCTCGGTAAATAGCGATATACTCATGGAAATATCCAGAAGTTCAGGAAATGCAAATGATTTTTCTATCGACACTTTATTAATTTTAAGAAGCATGGGCACATTTTCTATTTTATAGAATATATTTACCAGTTCATTAAGGCTGACTTGTTCTAACATAACCTCAGCATTTTTTTCCTTCATCCGGCCTTCTATTTCTCTTTCCTCTAAATCTTTTATAGATTTTATCTTCCCTTTAATCCCCAGCGGTAAGCACACTTCATCCAGGGCATGAATAATACTATCAATTTTTGATAATGATTTTTTGTTATCAATAGTGTTAATATGCACTTTCAGTTTATTATATTCATTAGTTAAAGCATAAAACTCATTTAGTCTTTTATTTAGTACTGATAGTTCTTTTTCTGCTTTTTTATTATACAGATATAAAGGAATAAGGAGAAGGAAAAAGCATAGAAGAAGAATAAATATAACCTTACTACTGCGGGAATATTTTTTGGAGAAATTTTGTGATATATTTTCAGCGATATCTTTTAGGCTCATATTCATTCAGCCCTTTCCTTGGCAACTACGGTAAAAAAGACCTTTCCGTCGGTTGCCGGCTTAATATCCGAAATCAAAACATCCGATAAGTATTGCTGAAACTTTGCCCTGGCATTGTCCACAGACTCCATTGAAGCCGCCTCAGCCTTCATTTTAATAAATCCTTTTTCAAACCTGATTTCATTATACTTAACACCCACTACCGGTTTTTGAGAAAGTTCAAGAATATAACGGAGGGGATTTACTCCCGTTAAAACATCACTCTTTTTTTCCATCTCTTTGATATGAGATTTCATCTGATATACTTCATCAATTATTTTCTTTTCATCGGGAAACAGCGCTGCATACATATTCCGCAAAGCCTTCTTTTGTGAAGAATTTTCTTTTTTTGTTATTACCAGATTGAAAACGATATTTGCATTTATAAGAAATGCCAGTAAAAAAATCAGAACCGCTGTTTTTTTGAGAATATGCTTTCTTCTGGCAATATCTTTTGTGTATGCCAAAGGGCCGGATCTTAAATTGATGGTCGATATATATAACTCATCTGCTGCTGCACCGATTCTGTCGAATTCTTCCTCACTATCCTTACTTGCAAGGTGTTCGGCAAGATGGAGTGCTTCTTCACCGGCCTGAAGAATTTTACCAAGGGCAATCGATGTTATTATGCGCGGGTCAATATTTTTTAATGCAAGCTCTTCAAGCACAGCATCAAGGATTTTTCTGTCGGTATAAACCACAAGTATATCAAATCCACTGTCAGTCGCTTTAAGAACAACCGTATCAAAAATAATAATAACTTCAGAATTATCTTCAATAAGACTTTCAAGTTCTAATGGTGTTGCTTTACCCAGTTTTTCCTTGTCGGAATATGGAAGATTAATTATCCTGAAATTTAACAGCTCAACTGGAATACTGAGATAAAATTCATTGATATCCTCAGGAATTTCATCAGATGAATACTCAAGTGTTTTCTCAAGTTCATTTTTCCCTGAATTCTCTTTGAAAATATAAATAAGCGTTTTATCCTGCCATTGCTCATTTTCTCCGTGATGAATATCAATAAAGCCTGTTTTTTTCATAATTATTCTTAACCGTCCTCTCGTCCTTTCTTTCCAACACACGCTTAACCGAATTCCGGTTTCTACTCGGCCCACCGAATCCCAGATCCCTTCTTCTTACCCTTGAACCTAAATTCCTTTCACCTTGAACCTAATCCGCTTTCACCTTGAGCCTGGGGCATTGATTCCTTGTCACCTTTCACGCCAGTATTTAGTTATAAACATTCCACCGTAATTTTCCACAACACATTCTATGATTCTCTTAATTTTATCATCCTCTGCTAATGATGTTATCCTTAAGTTTACAGCTTTTACTACAATCATACCCATAAGGGACTGCCCCAGAGAACCTTCAAATCCTGCGATTTTCACCAGATCACTTGCACGCTCGAGAGGTTCAAGATCCCGGTACTTTATAATTCTTTCTGCAAGCTGCTCCGTTATTTCGGCATTAAAGGCCAGAATTACCGGAAGAGATGCGCTATTAATATTTATAAGATGAGATGAAATGCCGTCCACACCATATACTGTAACAAAAGGCTTTAATGCTTCATATGTTCTAAAATCCACTCCATACATAAGTGTAAGCTCATCAATACTGTCCATATAGGCGTTTTTAGCACCCTTCTCAGATCCGCCCATCCTTGATTCACTGTCACTGTCTATCCAGTCGGCAACCCTGTATGCAATTTGTTCATCAAGCCCAATATTTTTCAAAAGCCTCTTAAATAAATCAATTGAGGCCTCATTCGTTGTTCCATTAGGCCAGACAGTACTGTTTAAATTAAATTTTCCGTTCTCATCTTCCACACGTATAAGAACTTTACCGCCAGATCCATCAGCAGCTTCAGCAGCTTCGGCAAATATGTTTCCTAACGGAAGCTCATATTTGCCCGGATAGGTATATGCATAACGGGACTGATTATCCGAAATTATTTTTTTGGCAATAGTAATTCCTGATTTGGCCGCCAGCGACAACTGACGGCTGACTCTCCAATTATTAAGACTTGCATTGGTTGAATATACCTCATGTATAAACTCAACAACCATTGTTGTCATAATCGCAAGGATCATTATTGTGAGTACAAGAGCCATTCCTTTATTAGAACTCATTAAGAGCTTTGAATAACTCATATTATTAACGCAGAACTCCCGTTTATAAGTACTTTCCTATTCTTGGTTTTGCTATATCGGAAATTATAAACAGCCTTCCCGCTTTATCCTTTATATCTTCGTTTGCAATAAAAAAAGTAACGGATATTTTTACCTCGTCCGGAACATCTTTTGTTAAGGTGCTATCCCAGGTTTTTACCCATTTATTTCCGTACCTGCACTCCAAAGCAAAAGATTCCATATCTTCCAGCATATCAACCTTATAATTACCGGATGGTTGAGACAAATCCGGTTGAGAAAAAGCAGATATTATTTCCTTGGTTATGATCAGCCTGCCATCTCTTTCTTCCGCATTATAGTTTATTTTAGCAACACCATCTATTGAAGAAGAAAATGAAGTTATAGTCAGCCGGGAGGCCTGCCGACCAAAAAAATCCCTGTCTTCCGTACTGAATACTGTGAAACTGTTATCAGGAGAATAAAATACGGATTCTATCTCTCTTTTTAATATATCAACAAAAGCGCGGGATTCCTGAAGTTTAAGCAGTGTGCCATCCACGGCTGCAAGCGCTTTGTGAGATAGAAAAAAAGTATTATAAAGTGCGGTTAGAACCACAGACAATATAGCTATTGATATAAGAATTTCCAATAAGGTGAAACCATTAAGACTCGAATATCGAATGCCGAATAGCGAATAGCGAGGTTTGGTGTCAGCTTTATGCTGTTTATTGTATGATCTATTGTTTACCAACCCGGTAACCATTCTTTACTGATCCCTTCTTTTCCTCTTGAACCTTAACCCAGCCTATCCTTACTAACTTACAAACTTACGAGCTTATGAGCTGTCTTTAATCTTGAGACACATGGGCGGGTTATGAATCCGCCCCTACTCCTGAATCTGAACCCCGATCCCTGACACCTTCTTCCCATAGCCCTTGATTTTGTTTTTCCACCTATGCGGGTTATGAACCCGCCCCTACTGCTGAATCTGCACCCCGGAACCTGATCCCTAATTCCCGCTTTTCTCTATAATTTCCGAAAGCATTACTTTCTCTTTCCCGTCAGTTATTGTAACTCCGATATTCAACATACCAGGAAACGTTGAATCTGAAACCCTTGTTTCATATTGAATGTCTGAATTAGGTTCGGGGAATTTTCCACTACTTTCGGAAGGATTCTTTTCCATCTCATATATTTTCTCATGAGCTAATATGTCGATATTAGTTAAAACAATTTGCTTCTCAGCAATACCCAGATGATAGTTCAGTGAAGAAATCAGAGTAAAAAGAAGCCCTCCCAGAATTGCGAGACTTATCATGATTTCAAGGAGTGTAAAACCTTTATTCATTATTAAGCCTTATCCTGTTTTACTATTCGTATTCGACCACTTAGAGAATTTGAACTGACAGCAATATTATAATCATCACTCTTTAAATTAATTACAAAGCTTTCCGAAACACCCATCGGAGTATAAAATATATTTACTTCTCCATCGGAAACAACGCCTTTGGTTTGCAAGATAATATTCGACAGATTATTGATCCTCTCTGTTTTTTCACCCTCGGGACCTTTGTAACTGAGGGTTTTCTGGCCAAGATCAAATTTAACCACATAAGTCTCTTTCATAGTTACTGCACTATCATTAAGATAACGCAAAACCGACGCTAAGGATGCCGCTTCGGATTTCAACTTGCCGCTTTCACGAAAGCCAATATTGGGAAAAGATACCATAAGCATTATAGAGATGATAAAAATCACAACAATCAATTCAATAAGAGTAAAACCCCTATTCTCTGCCTGATTCACTTATCCCCCCAAAAAATCGAATGTCGAATAGCGAATATCGAGAATCGATATACACTGATAGCTGTCAGATCTGTTGCTCAAGAACTCATGAGCTATATCTTTTCTTACCTCTTATCCCTGATCCCTGACACCCGATCCCCGACTCCTGCTTATTCCATATCACCCCAATTGTTAATATCTGCATCTTTATCTTCTCCGCCCTCTTTGCCATCGCCTCCAAAACTCATGATATCACAATCTCCCTTTATGCCGGGAGATATATATATGTAAGGATTCCCCCACGGATCAAGCGGTATCTTTTTTTGTTCCAGATACCCGCCCGCCCTGTATTTCTTGGGTATTCGCCCTGTCTCAGGTTTTGTTGTAAGAGCATCGAGACCCTGTTGAGTATCCGGATAAAAGCCATTGTCAATTTTATACAGTTTCAGGGCGGTCTCAAAATTTTTTATCTGAACTTTTGCTTCTGTAATTCGGGCATCGTCGGTTCTGCCGATGATCTTAGGTGCCACAATTGCAACTAAAAGGCTTAAAATAAAAACTACAACAACAAGTTCAATTAAAGTAAAACCTCTTGAACCAGTTTCAAAACTTCCCATTTTGGCCAACCTCTGCGTTTGGCGAAAAATTTTAATCCTCGAAATACTCCATGTATTCCTGCGGTTAATATTTTCACCCGCCTTGACCTTGACCAAACTGAAACGTTTTGAAAGTGGCTCTCCTGTTAAAATATATTTTTTTTGCATTTCTCACCCCCACCCGTATATCGAATGCCGAATAGTGTATAGCAAAGTATCTTATTAGCTGTCCTGTCTCTTTTGCTTAAGAACTTACCAACTCATCAACTGAACCTTGATCCTTGAACCTTGAACCTTGAACCTTTAACCTTGATCCTTGAATCTTGAACCTCATTTTACCAGTTGATTCATCTGAAATATTGGAAGTAAAACTGCAAGAACAATAATACAAACCACAAAACCCATTAAAAGTATCATTATAGGCTCAAAAAGAGACAGGGCTCTTTCGATTTTTCTGCTGAATTGCTCTTCATATGATGAGGCTGCCCTGTTTAATGTCTGAGCAAGATTGCCGCTTTTCTCACCGGTTGATATAAGTCGTAATATAATCGGCGGGAATCCGGGCAGGGAGGAGGACATCTGCTGTCCGGCTGCTACCTTTTCTACTGAATTGAGGACAGATATTTCCAGCTTTCTGTTGCCGATGGATTTTGCGGAAAGTTTGAGCGCTTTTAATAAAGGAATGCCCCCACCAAGAAGAGCGCCCATGGTTCTTGCAAATCTCGCGTAATATAAGCACTGAATTACATTGCCAGGCAGCTTTAGAATAATAGCATCAACTTGCGTTCTGTGCTTAAAAAACATCTTTCTTAATGAAACGGCTACCGCCACGCATACTGCAATTATTGCCCACCAGTATTTCGAAACAATATTGCTCACCGCTACAATTGCTACAGTAAGAAAAGGCAACGCCCCCCCTGTTTCTGTAAATATTCTTACGATTTTCGGCATTACAAAAGAAAAAAGAAAGAAGAGAATCAGTGCGCTTACTCCCGCCATTAAAAGAGGGTACACAGTTGCAGATCGTATTTTTGCTTTTATGGAAGCCTGTGTTTCGAGAAAATCGGCAATCTTTACAAGAACCATATCCAAAGAACCGCTTGCCTCACCGGCCTGAACCATATTAACATAATACTCAGGGAAAACATGGCCATAGCTTTCCAATGCTTTATGCAGGCTCATACCGGAAGAAACACTTTCCCGTATTTGAGTCAGCAGATCCCCATAAAATCCCGGGTATTCATCAGAAAGCGATTGCAGAGCATCCATCAACTGAACTCCTGATGCAAGAAGCATCGAAAGATTTCTTGTAATATCCGGCAAAAAAGTTTCATCTTTTTTTTGAAATATACTTCTTCCCGACTTTTTGGTTACTTCCAGAATGTCTGTGGGAGAGATCAGTTTAGCCTTTAAAGCAGAAATGGCGTCAGTATGCCCCTGGGCCTCTATTGTGCCTTTTGTTTCGGCTCCTTTTGCATTATACCCTTTGAATTTATATTTCGGCATAATCTTTCTGCGTTACTCTCAAGATTTCCTGCAATGATGTAATGCCACTTATAACCTTCTCAATGCCTTCTGCATATAGGGTTCTCATCCCATTAGAAATAGCGTAATCCTTGATAGCCTGCGCATCAACCCGCTGCGAAATCATCTGTCTTAATTTGTTGTCTATAGGAAGTATTTCAAAGATTCCCGTTCTTCCGAGATAACCGCTTTCCCTGCATTCCCTGCATCCTTTCCCTCTGTATAATTCCTTTACCGGGAAAGGGAAATACGCTTTTTCCGAAGATGCAGGCTCAAACGCCTCCCTGCAATATGGGCAAATAGTCCTGACAAGACGCTGTGCAACAACAGCTACAAGGGAAGAAGCAACAAGAAAAGGTTCCATCCCCATATCGGCAAGCCTTACAAGCGAGGATACCGCGTCATTGGTATGAAGCGTGCTCAAAACAAGATGCCCTGTCAGGGAAGCTTGAATTGCAATTTCAGCGGTTTCGAAATCACGTATTTCACCGACCATTATAATATCAGGATCCTGCCTTAATATTGATCTTAATCCGGATGCGAATGTAAGACCTATTTTAGGATTTACCTGCACCTGCCCTATACCCTTTAATTGGTACTCCACAGGATCTTCTACGGTGATGATGTTTCTTCCTTCTGTATGAATTCTGTTTAATGCCGCATAAAGGGTTGTAGTTTTACCGCTTCCTGTGGGGCCGGTAACAAGGATAATACCGCTTGTACTCTCGAGCAGCTTTTCAGCTTTCTCCCCATCTTTTTTATCAAGACCTACTTCATAAAGACCGATAAGCCCCTGTTTTCTATTAAGCAGCCTCAGTACTGCTCTCTCTCCGAAAGAAGTAGGAATAATAGATACTCTGAGATCGATATCCTGCCCTCCGATAAGAAGCCTTATGCGGCCATCCTGCGGAAGCCTCTTTTCGGCAATATCGAGATTAGCCATAATCTTTACCCTGCTTATCAGGGCTTCCTGTATTATTTTTGGAGGATGCAGAACCTTGTGCAGTATTCCGTCAATTCTCATTCTCACTTCAAGATCTTTTTCGTAAGGCTCTATATGAATATCGCTTGCTCTTTCCTTGAATGCCTGCTGGAAAAGAGCATTAAGGAGCCGTATGATAGGGGCATCTTCCGTAAGCTCCAGGATATCTCGCGGTTTTTCAAACTCCGTAGCCACGGAAGACAGATCTTCTGCGGCCATATTGTCCATAACTTCTTCGGCATTACTTATCTGACCGTAATATTTACTGATAGCTTCAGTAATAATGCCTGGTTCCGCTTTTAAAGGATTAGCCTTTACTCCAAGTTTTCTCGCCAGCTCAGCAGCAGCCAAAAGCCCATTATTACCCGAGACTGCTGCAATCAATGAATTATCTTCAATTCTAAGCGGCATGATGAGATTGTTTTTTGAATAGAAATATTGAACCTTCCTCAGCAGAGCATCATCTACATCATTATCTTTTATATGCTTTATAGTTTCCATTCAGATTTCCATTATCGAATAGCGAAGTACGCTGAGCGGTATTTGGCTTATCAGCTAATTAACTTTCTTCTCCCTGAACTTTTCTCTTATCTTTCACCTGACATCCTGATTCTCGGAACAGGCTCAACCTTTTGCACTTCAGGAATTGATGAGAAAATATTTATCGCTTTCTTATAATTTATGCTTTTATCAAGCTTAAGATGATAAACTCCGCTTTGAATAATTTTAAATTCTGATATCTTTTGTCCTGACAGTATCTTTCGAATAGCCTCAGCAGTAACACCCTCTTTGAATGCAACTATTAATTCATCCTCCACATACTGTTTTTCTTTATGCACATAATCGTTTAGTTTATTATGAGTAATCATGGAAAGATCGGAAAAATCATCAATAATATATGGGGTAAGAAATACCAATAGATTTTTCTTTGCCCTTGAAGTACTTCTGTATTTAAACAGCCAGCCCAAAACAGGAATATCTCCTAAAAGAGGAATCTTTGTGATCGACTCTTCGTCCCTTTCCTCTATGAGTCCACCAATCACAACCGTCTGTTTATCCTTTACCACTACCGATGTTTTCGTAGATCTTTTTGTCATAGTAGGGCCTATGGATGTTATAACATTTTCAGAACCGGCCTTCTGCGCCGAAATTTCCTGATATATATCAAGTTTTACATATTCCCCTTCGTTTATCTGTGGTGTAATCTTTAAAAGTATACCAACATCTTTACGTTCTATGGAAGTCAGAACGGTTGAGGTGGTTGTGACATCCCTTTCTCTGTTTAAGATCAAAGGGATATTTTCACCTACCAGTATTTCAGCTTCCATATTATCTGAAGTAAGAATCTGAGGCGTCGAGAGGACATTTACAGCATCCTTGAAATCACTCATGCTAAATAGTGCGCTAATTCCCGGAATTTTAACATCAGAAGTTCCTCCGGGCACAAAAGTCTGCGGAACTGTGAAGTAATTGGACATGCCGCCCAATGTAAGACCTGTCATACCGGAAAGTATGGAATCAACTGTAGTAGCATCAACCGTTCCGACTCCCCCCACAAAAATAGGCTCGCCATTCCTTGTAACCGCAGCGCGCCATTTTGATCCCAGCTCAAGCAGTTTATCAATGGAAACTTCGGCAATCATTGCCTCCACAAAAACCTGCTTTCTTCTCTTGTCAAGCTGTTTTATGATTCGCTGCAGATTCTGGTAATCCGCCGGAGAAGCAACAACTACCAGTGCGTTTGACGCCTTATCGGCAGTAATAGATATACCTCCGGCAGTCTCAAACACAGACATGACAGGAACATCCGGTATCTGCTGCTTTGCCTGACCGGCTTTTACAAGATCTTGCAGTACTTTTGCAAGTTCAACAGCATCTGCGTTTTCCATGAAATAAACATTTATCATTCCCTGGGTCTCAGGAGAATGCACATCAAGCAGGGAAATAAATGAACGCATTAAATCTTTTTTAGATTTATCCCCAAACAGAAGAACTGCGTTTAGCCTCTGGTCTGCAACAGCCTTTCCGGCACCGCCCGGCAAAGCCTGTGCTAATGCTCCCCGCTGCCACCGGCTCACATTATCATTTATTGTCTTGGCAACGGTTTCGGCACTGGCATATTTAAGATATACAATTTCCGGTATCTCTTCCATAGACGGCTGGTCTATTGACTCTATAATGGAGGCTATCTTTCTCACATTAACCCCCGAATCTATAATCAGCAACATATTACCGGGCCCGAATACGGATGCGAAACCGTCTTTTGACACCATTGGCAAAATAAAATTAAGCGCTTCGGTGGAAGAAGCATTTTTTAAGGTTATAAGCCTGGCGACATAACTTTCATTGGTTGGAATCCTTTCTCCCGATACTTCCATTCCACCATGTTTTGCATCCGAAGTAGGAATAATCTTATAAACACCTGTTATAGTGGGTATAACAGTAAAGCCTTTTAATGCAAGTACTGAGGTAAAAAGACTAAAAGCATCATTTACACTAATTTTTGATGGAGCAATAATTGTAATTTTACCAACGAAATTATCATCAAAAATAAAATTCTTCCCGGTAATTTCACTCACAAACTTCGCAACAACAGGAAGGTCGATATCCACAAAATTAAAGCTTATTTTCTCCGTATCTTTATCTTTTGAAGCCGCAAAAGCATTTGGCGCAATATACGGAGTGAATATAAAAGATACAGCCAATAACAGAATCCAAATATATTTTTTACCGATCATGCTCGCCTGCCTTATTTTTACCTGATTTGATAGGTCATTGTTGTTCTTTTACCGGATCTTATGATATCAAGCCGCACCCTGTTCGTCCCCTTTAAGGCTGTAAATGCCCTGAGGGCATTTTCGGGGTTTGTAATGTCGTAATCGTTTACTCTCATAAGAATGTCATCGTTTTTCAATCCAAGGAGATCATGTATTCCGCCATTCTTAACTTCTCTTAAAACAAACCCCTCTTGCCGGTTATTTTTCATATTAGGAATTAATCTTGCCTTGGAAAGGAACTGGCCGGGATTATCCAGCGCTTCCTTGACCATATTCTGATTAATAACATACTCCCCTTTATCAAGTTTCTTTATATCATAAGGCATTTCATTATTTAAGGGAGCTGCATTCTGATCCATAGCCAAAGCTTCCACTATTGGAATTTCCGAGACGATATCTTCATTTTCTATATAGACTTTATTCTTATCCACTTGTTTAAGCAAACCGGTTCCCGGTATAAATTCACCAGACTTAAATATCTCCTGTTTGCCGTCACTGCCAACAAATACGGCATAACTGAACATATCATCACCTGAAATAGTACCAATCAATTTCATGTCTGAGGCTGGAAGCGACTTGTCGGTAGAGCCGCCCAAGGGTTTTAAAGAGCCGGCTGTAAAGCCAAAAGGATTATTAATAAGAATGGATTCATATTCCATCAGGCCCTTTTTTACATATTCCGGGCCCAAAGCCTGAAAAGGAGCCGGAGTTTTTTTGTCTTTTGAATCATAACCTCTTGTAATTAAACCCCGGACGCAAATCAGCACAAAAACAATCAGTACAATTAAAATCATCGTATTAAGAATGCTTAATACGTCAAGATGCCGGACCTTCCGGCCTATTGACTCCATTGCTTTTCTGTAAAACATATTTTTCCCCAGGGTAAGCATACTAAATAATTCTCTATAACTTTATCATGTTATCTAAATAAGTCAATAATTATATCGAATAGCGAAATACGAATAGCGAATAGCGTTTTCCTCACCATAAAATTTATACAGACAAGACTACAGACCGGGCGGGTTATGAACCCGCCCCTACTCTTTTTTTGCTTTCCTGACCCCCGATCCCCGTCAACTGTAAACAGTCTTTCGCTTTGCTCCTTTCACCGTCGGAATATTTTACAAAATCAATTTATCAATATATGATCATTAATTTATTGATATTATAATATATTTTATGTTTTTGTTTAAATTATGCGTTTTTGTTTTTAAAAAAACTGTCGGAATACTTTACGATATTAATCAGATCACGGTTGAGGCGAGAAATAACAAGAATTTATTAGAATAATTATTTATCATATTATTAATATGTTATTACCATATATGCTATTATTTTTACAACAGGCACGCAATTTGCTTTACCTGTTATCAAAGTTAAGATTATTGTAATAAATAGATAAACAAACAAAAAAAAGGGGGGGTAATTATTATGAAAAGATTAATTACAATTTTATTGGCATTAACATTTTTAATTGCAATTGTACCGGCAGCTCAGGCATATCAGATCAAAACCTACCGCATTGATGGGTATTCTTTTGACAGGGCCGGTGAATTCTCCGTTCTACCTATTGACTTTGCTTCTGTTCTCGATAATTATAGCAGTAATGCTATATATCAGGGAGCGAAGTATCAGTATTTTCAGTCATTTTGTGTACAAAAAGGTGAGAGCATCACTACTAACGTATTGTATAACGCCAGTATTTCTGATGCAACTATAGCTGGTGATGAACAGCTTTCTTTAGGTGCAGCATTTCTTTATAATCGGTTTGCACGCGGCATCCTTGCTGGCTATGACTATGCCGATATTGACCCAACTGCTGCTATTGGTGGCCGTGAAGCTTCAGCTGGAGCTCTTCAGAATGCACTCTGGTATCTTATGGGACAGGGGGCTCTTTCTACCGGAGCAGGATTTGTTGCTTTGGCAGATTCTATGATAGAAGAAGATATTTTTGCTGCCAGTGAAGGAAAATATGGCGTTCATATCTTAAATATTTTTGGTTTAGATGGATCTAATAAACAGGATATGTTAATTTATGACCCTGTTCCGGAACCGGCTACAATGCTTCTTCTTGGATTTGGTTTAATTGGCTTAGCAGGAATAAGAAGAAAAACATCTAAATAATAGTGTCATATCAACTTTAGATAAATTTATATAAAAAATGCAGAGCCACAAAAAGGCTCTGCATTTTTTATTGTCTTATTTAATGCTACTACGATATTTCCGATCTTGTCATTCCGAACGGATCAAATTTTGATTTATGCTATTTATTATTCGCTTTAAGGAAGAAACGAAGCTTATTAATCAGGAAGGCAATGTGGTAAAGGCAGCTTAACAGTAGGCTTGGAATGTAAACAGCGGGTTCCGGCAAATAAACAATATTACCTCCAAAACCCATTTTAAAGAAGGTAGATGTTTGCATTATTTCCTGGGGCAGCGCCTTATTTTGCTTTATATATAAGGCGGTATTTCGATCTATAGAAACAAAGTCTATATACCTATAACCTCTTGTATTTGCATATTTTATCAGATTCCAATAAATTGCATCATTCGGCCTGATCTCATTGTATTTTCCTGACCAGCCGGTTTTCCAAAAGATAAACCGGTCACCAACAGTAATGGCAAGCCCACCGGAAACGGGTTCACCCTTATACTTAATAAAAAATAGTTTTAGATATCCCTTAGAATTAAAAAGCCGCCAAATGATTTTTAAATGATTTTCATCAGGTGGATTAGGTAAAACTCCCTGACGCTTGCATGTTTCAGACATAAGATTAAAAAATACATCCAGTTCCGTTTCACAACCTTCCCTAAACTCGATACCGGCAGCTTCGGACTTTCTTATATTCCGCCTTTTCATTCTATTCATTACTGTCATCTGTTTCAACAGTTCATCCTCATCTTTGCCAAGATCGATCTGCAACGTGGTATTTATTATCTTTTTATAGAGGATATTAGGAAGAAATCCCTTTTTAAGCAGTTGAACAGAAATATTATCTGAATGACAGGCAGGTTGTACTATAACTGCCCTTATCTTATGCTTTTTTACTAAAGCCTTAAGTTGCTCAATAACAAATTTTATGGCAGACTGATTATTATCTATTATTACCGGGCCCTGGCTTACATATGCGATACGTCCAAAGAAGCGTTTGGGAATCCAGAGAAGTTGAAATCCGCCAATAATCCGGATTTGATCGGTTATTACAACACGGATATAATTCCAGCCATCCATTGATTTAACTTGTGACCACAGACTTAACTGTTCGTGCCGTCCTTCGGACGCAGATTCCACAAAAGAATCCCACTGGGAATCTATGGAATCAGGCGAAATCCATGCAGTCAGTATAGATCCGTCAATCTCGATTTCTGTAATTTTTTTATAATTTTCTATTTCAACCATAGCAATATACTATATACAATTAATGGAATTTTTCAGGTTAATCATGCTCGCGCACACTTAAGAATAGCAAAGGTATGCCAATAATGCAATTTGATATATACTCCTATATGCATATCGGATCTTTCACCTTTTAGCTTTAGAGCCAGTTTCAAAACGTCCCATTTTGGCCAATCTCTGCGTTGGGTGAAAATTTTAATCCTCGAAATACTCCATGTATTCCTGCGGTTAAAATTTTCACCCGCCTTGACCTTGACCAAACTGAAACGTTTTGAAAGTGGCTCTTTAACCTTATGAACTAAAGAACTTACCAACTTATCAGCCATTCTTTACTCCCCCTGGCCCCCGATCCCTGATCCCTGTTTTTTAGCCTTTTACCTTGAACCTCATAAACGCATGAGCCATAAAAACACCCGCTGCCGTTCCAAATGTATTTAATATAAGATCTGAGAGCTGGGAAAATCTTGTGGGAAGATAGGCCTGGATAAATTCGATTGAGAGACTGAAAGCAAAACCGACTATAATGATGATAAAATAAATTATATTTATATTTGCATTTAAACCAAGTCGTCTTTTCTTTACAAAGAAAGCCGACATAAAAAATCCAAACGGGATAAAACCGAAAAAATTTATTATCACATCCTGGATAAAAGACAAATTCCATTTATTTTCCCGCCAGGGCGGTTCTAAAAATATTCTTTTGATTGGTTTAAATATTTCAGGAATCATAAGAGGATAGCCGGAATCTACATAGTTGTGAATAATACTTCCTTTTTTTTCACTAAATGGATAAAAACAAATAATTCCTGGATTTCGTTTCAGCAACTCATATTTTCCCTGCATCCACGATTGATAATTTTTAGCAATCTGTTCCGGCTTTAAAGCTGTATTATAGATAGCCAGCCCCATAAATTCACCATTCCAAAAACTTTGCCCTTCAGGAGAATTGCCAATAATAATATAGAATGATTCATCTATATATTCAGATAACAACTGGAAACCGGGATAAAACTTTGCCGGTATGCCATTTACATAAATAGCAGATCCTTTTTTATCCGAAACTATTGTGATAAAAACATCCTGATTTTTCAACAGAACATTTCTTAAGCCTATTTCCTTGTAAGGCTTACCGTGCTCAAATTGAGCCGGGTAATTAGTCCTGCATAATATAATCAGATGAGATCTCCACTGTCCAACAACTACAACTCCGGGTAATTTCCCATCGTAAAGATTAACAATATGTGGAAGATATCCTGATTCATTTAGTGGTTTAAGCCTAAGTTCCATGCTGATTGATCTATCCGGAAAAAGTGATTCGTTTTTTCCTTTAAACTGGCCGGAGCTTATAACCATACCCTGACCGTAAAAAGATATTCCGCTTATATTTTGCACCCATTTTACTTTATTTTTCGGGAAAAAGTTAAAAGGCCAAAGCCCTGCTAATACTATGGCAAGTATAACAGCAAGACAGATATTTCTTAATAACTTGTAATTGATATCATTTAATGGTTGAAGAATATATTTTATAAAATATTTCATTAGTTTTACCTTATCGAATAGCAAACACAGAAGTTGGCTGACCGCTATCCGTTGATAGACCTTTTGCTTACCAACTTATCAACTTATGAGCTTATGAATTTTCTATTATTATCAAAGAAATAATATCTTGACAAACAATTACAATACCAATAAGTTATAGCAATTTTAAATATCTGCTATTCTTATAAGTTCTTAATATATATTAATCCATGGAGCTAAATATATGAATTCAACACGCAAAACAAAGAAGCAGCTTATTGAGGAATTGGCCGCTTTAAAGGAACGGGTTTTAGAACTTGAAGCTCTTGAAAAAGCCTCAGGAGACTCTAAAAAAGAATTAGGCGAAAGAATCGGTCGGTACTTTCCGCAGGTTGAACATATGGATGAGGCAATTTATGTGCTTTTTGATAGAAAATACGAATTCGTAAACAATAAATTCGCAGAACTGTTTGGTGTAACACCAGATGAGATATGCAATCCGGAATATGATCCGATGACACTGGTCGCTCCGGAAAGTCGAAAATTTGTTAAAAACAAATACAGACTAAGCTCGAGCGGCGAATTTATGACCCAGCAGTATGAATTCACCGGCATGACAAAAGATGGAATAAAAATTGAATGCGAAACCTTTATTCTGCTTATTCCTTACAAATGGGGGGTTGCCATTCATGGAATGCTTCGTAATATCAACGTTCGCAAACGGATTGACGAGGAACTGCAACGGAACCGGAGTGATCTGCAGATAGTATTAAATTCCATACCTACAAGCATTTACTATCTGGATAATAATCACCATTTTATACGGGTAAACAGAGCTTTTTGCAAATCCATAGGACTTCCCATGGAAAGTATAATAGGAAAAACATTGGCTGAAATTTTTCCTAATCTGCCTGAAGCACAACTCTCTCATTTCTTTGAAACAAACGATGAAGTGATAAATACGGGTAATCCAAAGCGTGGGTTTATTGAAATTTTACCTTCGATTCGAGGCAAAAGATGGTTTCAAAACGATCGCATACCTTACATAGACGAAAATGGAAACATTGTCGGAATTATATGCATCTCTATCGATATAAGCGATTTAAGAGAAACGGAGGAAAAGCTGTGGTATCTCAGTTTCCATGATGTTTTGACAGGCCTGTATAACCGCACCTATTTTGAAGAAGAGTTGTTACGGCTTGAATATGGCAGGCAATTTCCTATAAGCGTTGTTTCTATAAAAATTGACAACTTACAGGAAATCAATAGTCGTGAGGGCATTGCTGCAGGAAACGACCTGCTGCGAAGAACAGCCAAGGTCCTGAAAATATTCCGCACAGAAGATGTTACTGCCAGAATCAGCGGTGATAAATTCGCAATTCTTCTGCCAACAGCAGATAAATCAATTGGAGAAAATGCTATAGCGAGACTCAAAAATGCTCTTGAATCACAAAACAAGCATCATAATAAGGCACCATTAAATCTCTCTTTTGGAGTTGCTACTGTAGGGAAAAAAGGCTGTTCATTAATTACTGTTCTAAAACAGGCGGAAGCCGCTATGTCCTGACAAGAATAGCAAACAGCATACAACGCTCGTCGCCGCTATTTGCTATTCTTTTGAGCCAATTGCAAAACATCCCATGTTAGCTGATCTCTGCGTTGGGCAAAAATTTTAATCGATGGTTTCAAAGCGTCTTAAATAACCTCCACTATAAATCCCAAGAACAACACCAAGAGTATTCATCATAATATCTGCCACAGAGAAGGTTCTTCCGGGAACAAACATTTGAAGTATTTCTAGCAATACTCCCAAGAGAATCATGGAAAGAGAAGCGGTTAAAGATATTTTTCTATCTGAATAAGCAACCATAGGCAAAGCGGACAACCAGCTGTATGAAATAAAATGATAGAGCTTGTCCGCCTGCCAGAAGTCGACCGGAAATTCCACACGAGGCACAAGCGAATAGTAAATAACTACTCCTATAGAACTTATCCACACCACTGAAATCAACCCCACCCGGATTTTATTTCCCATTATAGAAACTTGCCCGCCAATCTCTTATTCGTTAAGCGAAGATCGTTTTTCATTCTCCGCCATTCGCACCCCTTTCCCCTGAACCCTGATCCCCGACTCCTGATCCCTGAACCCTGATCCCTTCTTCCCCCTTTGATCCCTTTTATTAATAGGCTTTGGCAAACAAAACACGTCCATCACTTGGCCTGCCGCAACAAACACACTTACCTTTTTCAGATTCCTGATTAAGAGGAATACATCTTATTGTTACACTCAAATCTTCTTTTATTTTAGCTTCACATTCAGTTGTGCCGCACCAGTGAGAAAAAGCAAAACCACCGTGAATTTCCGGTTTATCCTGGTTAAGAGGTGTGAAATATTCATAGAACTCAATGCCGCCATCTATTGGCACAGTATTTTTCTCCTTAAAAGAAAGAGCATTTTCATAAAGATTTTTTTGAATATCATCGAGAATGTTTATAATTGCATTTAAAAACTGGTCCCGCTTCATAGAGATTTTTTCCCTGTGCGGTTTATCTCTTCTTCCGATAAAAACTGAATCTTTGGCAATATCTCTCGGCCCTATTTCAACTCTTAAAGGTATTCCTTTTTTGATCCATTCCCAGCCTCTTGCGCCTCCGATATCTCTGTCGTCAATTTCTACACGTATTTTGCGGTGATGGTAGTAAAGATTTTTCAATTCAAGACCAAGTTTTTCGACATATTCCATTACTTTTGGTTTATCATCAGGGGATCGGTAAATTGGAATCAACACAACATGGGATGAAGCCACCCTTGGGGGAAGAATTACTCCGTTGTCATCCCCATGTGTCATTATTATTCCGCCTATAAGACGTGTTGAAACACCCCATGATGTTGTCCATGCATATTCTTCCTTTTCCTCAAAAGACTGAAATTTTATTTCCGATGCTTTTGCAAAATTCTGTCCTAGAAAATGTGAAGTTCCAGCCTGAAGCCCCTTTTTGTCCTGCATCATGGCTTCTATGCTAAAGGTTTCAACAGCTCCTGGGAATTTCTCAGATTCCGTCTTTCTTCCTTTTATTACAGGCATTGCAAGGTATTCTTCGGAAAGCTTTGCATATATATCAAGCATCAATCTTGTTCGTTCCATAGCTTCCTTTTCCTTAGCATGGGCGGTATGGCCTTCCTGCCACAAAAACTCGCTTGTTCTCAAGAAAATACGTGTTCTCATCTCCCATCTTACAACGTTTGCCCACTGGTTTATAAGAAGCGGAAGATCTCTGTAACTGCTTACCCAGTTTGAAAAGGCATCACCTATAATAGTTTCCGAAGTCGGACGCACAACCAAGGGCTCGGCTAAAGGTCCTGCAGGGACAAGCCTGCCCTCATTGTTCTTTTCAAGTCTGTGATGAGTCACAACAGCGCATTCTTTTGCAAAACCCTCGACATGAGCTGCCTCTTTCTCAAGAAAACCAAGAGGAATAAAAAGAGGAAAATAGGCGTTTTTTACACCCGTATCCTTAAACATATCATCAAGTTCACGTACTATATTTTCCCAAAGCGAATAACCCCATGGCTTTATGACCATGCATCCTCTCACAGGAGACCTTTCGGCCATATCGGATACTTTAACCGCCTGCTGGTACCACTCTGAATAGTCTTCCTCTCTTGTAGGAGTTATTGCAGTTTTTTCCTCTTTTTCCATGTTGCCCTTTCTGTTTATTTATATTCGATGTTCGATATTCTATGCTATAGATTCTGCATTCTTGATTATTCTTTCCGATAGTTTTGCTACTTCTTCGAGAAGAACATCCACAAGCATTTCCTGCGGAAATTTCTTTACTACCCTACCCTTTTTAAAAAGAATGCCTGTTCCGTTACCTCCGGCAACCCCGATATCAGCCTCTTTAGCCTCTCCTGGGCCATTAACAACGCATCCCATAACAGCAAGCTTTATACTGACAGGGCATAATAAAAGTTCTTTTTCAACACGTTCGACAATTTCAAAAAGGTTTATATTGCATCGGCCGCAGGTCGGGCATGAAATAATCTCCGGCCCTCGTTTTCTTATCTCAAGAGCCTTTAAAATTTCATACCCTGCTCTTATCTCTTCAACGGGATCCCTTGTTAAAGAAACCCTGATTGTATCTCCGATACCTTCGGCAAGAAGCATCCCTATTCCAAGCGTTGATTTAACAAGGCCGGGAAAAAGAGCTCCGGCTTCTGTCACCCCCACATGAAGAGGAAGATCTGTTCTTTGTGATAGAAGTCTGTATGCTTCTACAGTTCGGAATACGTCCGATGCCTTGATTGAAATCTTTATCTCATGAAAATCCAGCGATCTTAATATATCAATATTACGGATTGCGCTTTCAACCATTGCCCCGGGAGTTGCGCCATTGTGTTTTTTCAGCAGATCCTTTTCAAGAGATCCTGCGTTTACTCCGATTCTGATCGGTATATTATATTGTTTTGCACAGTCAACAACCTTTTGTATCTTTTTCTTTCCTCCGATATTTCCCGGGTTCAATCTCAAGCCGTCTGCCCCGGCTTTTGCAGAAGCGATAGCAAGTTGATAATCAAAATGTATGTCGGCTATTAAAGGAATTGAAATACACTTTTTAATTGATGAAATTGCCGCAGCAGATTCCTTGTCCGGAACCGCAACTCTTACTATCTCACAGCCGGCCTGTTCAAGACGCTTTATCTGAGCAACCGTTGCTTCGATATCGGATGTGAATGTATTTGTCATGGACTGCACCGTAATCGGCGACATTCCTCCTACCTTAACACCACCCACAGATACCTGTCGCGTTTCTTTTCGTTGAATCAGAAATGGCATATACTATCACTGGATATAAATTGTTTCGAATTCATCAAACATTAGAGCCAGTTTCAAAACGTCCCATTTTGGCCAATCTCTGCGTTGGGTGAAAATTTTAATCCTCGAAATACTACATGTATTCCTGCGGTTAAAATTTTCACCCGCCTTGACCTTGACCAAACTGAAACGTTTTGAAAGTGGCTCATTAGATAATTATAGAAATACCGATGCGTTTTGCTGCATTATGTTAAAATCATCCTCGGTCAAACCTGCGCCACAAACAATTTTTATAGCCTGATTTCTGCCTATCAAATCCGAAGGCTCATGAGTATCAGTATTTATTACAAGCTTTGCGCCCGTTTGCAGAGCAAGTTTAGCAACATGCCCATTTGTGAGGCTGTGCCCCTTGCGAGCAGATATTTCAAGAAGTATTCCTCTTTCTTTTGCCATCAGAACTTCTTCTTCAGTTATCAGTCCCGGATGTGCAAGAATGTTTATGTCCGAATCAAGAGCAGCCCTGTTCGTACCCGGAGCAACCGGCTCAACTATCGTTTCCCCGTGAACGATTATTATTCTGGCTCCAAGACTGCGTGCTCTTCTTGCGCATTCCGATATAAGCGGCGGAGGCACATGAGTAAGCTCAATTCCCGGAATAACCTTAATACTCATGAATCTGTTCAGGTCGATTGCAACAGAAACAATTCTTGGAATTATATAATCTATGTTTGAAGAGTCCCCGTGATCGGTAATTGCTATGCCTTTTAGCCCTGCATCTTCGGCCCTTCGGGCAAGTTCGGAAGGAATTAAAACACCGTCGCTGAAAAATGTATGGGTATGAAGATCTATCACTTATTTTCTCCTTATATTCCTTTTAGCCCAGCCATCAAACCTTGAATTTACCAAAATCATCTGGAGATAGATTTTCAAGATAATCGGCCCAAATTTTTCCTTCCTCGCTCGTATCAACCATTTCCGGTTTATCTTCAATTCCCTTCGATTTTTCAATAACCTTGTCATCCAGAAAAATCGGAGCATCAAAGCGAAGAGCTATTGCAATAGCATCGCTTGGGCGGGAATCCATATCAAAATGACCTGCCTCGGAAACAAAATGTATCCTGGCATAATATGTGTTTCCTACCAAATCATATACTTCTATTCTGGATACTTTCACATTCACAAGCTCGACAAAATTTTTAAAAAGATCATGCGTCATAGGACGCTCAAACTTGATTTTCTGAAGTGCTGAAGCAATTGATGTTGCTTCAAGCAGTCCAATCCAGATGGGAACTGCATGCTCCCCATCATCTGATTTCAATATTATTATCGGCGTATTTGATGCCGGATCCATAGCCAGTCCTGCAATACTTACTTTAAGCAGCATGAGTTTCCTCCTTTTGCGCCTCGAATGGCTTTGGTTTTGTTTTTACCGGTTTTCCCAGTAGAGAATGTAAAAGTGCTTTTTCAATCTTAACATCAATTATTTTACCTATGGAAATATCATCTTCATGGAAAGAGTTCCCAAATGTAAAATTTACAACTTTATTTGTTGATGTTCTTCCTGACCAGTAGATACCTTCGAATTCCTCCTGCCCGCTACCAACATCCTGTTTTTTGCTGAATCCGTCAACAAGTATAAGCTCATTCGATCCAATAAGAGCCCGGTGTTTCTTTTTAGTATAATATTCCTGAATTTCCAGCAGTTCCCTGAGTCTTATGTTTTTTATATCATCAGTAATTTTATCCGAAAATTTTGCAGCAGGCGCTTTTATCCTGTCTGAATACTGAAAGGTAAAGAGGCTGTCAAATTCCACTTCTTTCACAAGATCAATAGTGGCTTTAAAATCATCTTCCGTTTCTCCCGGAAAACCGACAATAACATCTGATGTGATTGCCATATCAGGAGATATTTTTCTAAGTTTATCGATCTTCTCAAGATAAAGTTCTCTTGTATATTTCCTGTTCATTCTCTTTAAGATATTATTGGAACCTGATTGAACCGGCAGATGTATATGATTGCACAATTTTTCAAGATCCCTGAAAGCAAATATGAGCTCTTCTGAAAGATCCTTAGGATGAGAAGTAGTAAAACGAACTCTATAAAGGCCGTCTATTTCACTTACAAGCTTAAGAAGTTTGGGGAAAGAGCAAAGGCCTTCTTTCGTTCCGTAACTATTCACATTCTGGCCCAGAAGAGTTACCTCCTGCATTCCTGTATCAACAAGCCCCCTGATTTCATTTATAATATTATCCGGTTTCCTGCTCATTTCAGGGCCTCTCACATGGGGGACCACACAGTAAGTACAGTAATTGTCACATCCGCGCATAATAGTTACAAATCCTGTAGCCCCGCCGTTAGTAATCGGTGAGCCAGCGGATGGAAACTCCAGGATCTCATTATCCATCTCAACATCTGATATTCTGCGTCTTTTTGTTGAAATGTTCAGGATATGTTCCGGTAACCTTTTTAAGGCATGAGTACCAAAAACAAGGTCAATATATGAAAAGCGTTCAAGAATTTTTCTGCCTTCCTGCTGTGCTACACAACCTCCTACACAAATGATAAGACCTGGCTTTTTTCTTTTCAGAACAGCAAGGCGGCCGAAAAAGCTGAAGGCTTTCTGCTCTGCTTTTTCTCTTATAGCACAAGTATTTACGATAATAAGATCTGCTGCATCCAAAGACTCGGATAACTCATATCCTAAAGGAGTTAACTGACTAATTATCTGCTGCGAATCATAAACATTCATCTGGCAGCCGAAAGTGTTAATATATAGGTATTTTTTATCCATTCTTATCTTAATTTTCTTTAATTTCCCCCTTTGCCAAAGGGGAATTAATGGGGATTTTATATTCTTCAATCCAAATATTTTTCCCAAGATCCTGCAAAACCGCATCGACTTCATTTTCACAGCCGGGAGGAATACGAAACATTACGATTCCATTAAACCGGTCCACAGTAGTAATAATGGCAATCCCGTCGTATGCCTCAAAAATAAATCTCAGAAAAGATATATTTTTTCTTTCAATCCGATAATATCTCTTTGTAATTTCCAATATAATTCTCTAAATAATTCTGATATAAAATAATATGTATTATACATGCAAAAAACCCGAATTGCACCAAATAAATGTTACCCAAGTGAGCATGGCCTATCGGCTTTCTACGCTTTTAATCAGCTCATTAGCGATATTAGGACTTTCAATGCGCATGATGCTTTCCTGAGCGCTGCCGTAACTCAAAAGATTGATACTTCCATACCATACGATTTTTTGATCCATGATTGCAAATTTTTGATGAATATTGGATTTAAGGACAATACTTATGTCATTTCTTTTCAACAGATCCAGTATCCTTCTTAAGACATTCCGATCTTTTTCTTTAAAATCCTCAACCGGTCTGGTTATTACAATTACCCTGATTTTTTTATCAAACGCAATTTTAAGATATTGTATCATTTGCAAAGTGCGTCTTTCCCTGACAAACGGGCTCACTATTATAATTTCTTTTTTCACACAGTTCATATCATTGCCAAAAACAGGTAAAAAATTATCCTTGTCAAAAATAATATCCAATGATGCGGATTCGATGTCCTCGCCTTTTGCTTTATATCCCATTAAAGCATAACCGGAAAGCCGTTTTTGATACATTCTTTCGAGCATTTTTACATGGATATCTACATAATCATAGATCATCACCTCCCTTTTATTTTCATACAGGCGATGAAGCCTTCCGGCATATTGCTGCAGAGTGCCCTTCCATGATATAGGCATGGCTAAGAATAACGTATCAAGACGCGGTTCGTCAAAACCTTCGCCGATAAAAGAACCGGTTGCTACTATAATTATATTCTTATCTGCAGAAATATCGGCAATAGACTTAAAGATCTCCCTGGTCGTCTTTGTGCCCATTCCTCCCATCAGGGTAATAGCATCCGGAATTTCTTCTCTTATTTTTTTAGAAAGCATTTCAACGTGAGCCGTTCTTAAAGATAGAATAATACAGTTTCTGCCTTGCCTATAGTTGTTTAGCACGTCTTCAACAATTTGTTGATTCCGAAAATCATTATCAACAATTCCCGAATATAATTCCTGAATAGAAATATCTTTTCCATTACTATCCAAAGGCATTCTCATAGATGTAAATCGTGGGATGATATAATGATCAAAAGGTCTTTTCTCCGCCTGTATTTTAGGATTATCGCGATATCGTATCGGGCCGCAATGCATAAGAAGTATCGGGTGATGCCCATCTTTTCGTGTAGGTGTTGCCGTAAGGCCATAAACATATTTAGCATCCGTTGTTTTTAAAATATTTTCATAGTTGAAAGCCGGAGCATGATGACACTCATCGGCAATGATCATACCATAGTTTTTGACACAATCCTTGACTTCTCCCAGTCGGCTTAATGATTGCATAACAGCGATATCCACAATACCGCTCATGGTATTTCTTCCCGCACCCAGCTGACCGATCATACTTATTTTTTTCTTTCTGCCCTTTTTCTTGCCGGTTATATTACTCATTTCCGGCACGGTTTCATTTATGAGCCAATTGCAAAACGTCCCATTTTGGCCGATCTCTGCGTTGGGCTCAAATTTTAATCCTCGAAATACTCCATGTATTCCTGTGGTTAAAATTTTCGCCCGCCTTGACCTTGACCAAACTGAAACGTTTTGAAACTGGCTCTTATGATTAAAAATTGTGCTAATCTATCATTCCATTGTGACAGCAAACTGATCTTATCCACAAGTATTAGCGTATTTACTTTTCTTTCGGCTATCAACTTAATGGCCACAACTGTTTTTCCAAAGGCTGTTGTACCGGACAGTATTCCTGTATCATGCTGCAGAAGTTGCTCAAGGGCAAGGGATTGCTCATCTCGCAGTTGACCGTTGAATTCTACAGATATTGTTTTGCCGTGATTAGTTTTATCAATAAAATGAACATCAACTCCGAATTGTTCAAATTCGGAAATAAGATCAATTTCACATCCTCTTGGTAAGCACAGATAATTTGTTGTTTCATCTGCACAAGAAATCACTCTTGGATGTCCATAGGTTGATAATCGCATAGCCTGTTGCCTGAAAAACATTGGATTCTTAAAAGAAGCTAACCTCTTTAAATGATTCAAAGCCCTTTGTGAGATAGCAGCTTTTGGAACAAACAGCATATTTGCTTTAACGATTTCGATTTGTTTCGGGAAATCAGCTTGTTGCAGGTTGGCTTTTTGTGCTTCCCAAGGTTTTTGCGTTTCCTCTTCATCAATTTTTAACATACCCAGTTCATGTCCACGGCAAAGCTTTGAAATGAGATTTTCAATTGTATTTTCAGAAATCTTTTGAATTGATGACAAAAATGCCCATTGATCGGAATAGGATTCAAACCTTTCATTTACAAATTCGCTATTGTTGTTTCCCCTTGCCACCTTCTGGAATGGAAGAGCTATCAGATTTCCAAAACCGCCTTTGGGCATTGTGTCCTGGTTGGGAAACAATCTATCATATGATTTGAAACGGATTTCATACCTTTTACTCATGGAATAGGTCAGAAGGGATGTGCCGAACTTTCTGGCCATGGCAGCCGACAACCGATTTTCGAAGAAGAGCCATACATGTCCGCCATTACCGGATTGTGATCGCTCCACAGCTATATGAATATTAAACTCGGTACAAACCTCTCTTAAAATCGAGATATCCTTTTGCCAATCTGCTTCATCAAAATCCATTGCCAGAAAGTGGCATGTTTCATCAGGTAGCATTGGATAGATGCCTGCAACGATATTTCCTCTTAAATGATCTTCTATGACATGTTCATCCAAATTGGCATATGATTTATTGACGCATTTATCACACGAAACCTTTGGCTTGCCGCATAACCCTGCCTGCCATTGATTCAGGCAAACCGGCGAATATCCAGATGTTGCCTTCTTTTTGTTTTCCCACCGGGTAGCATAAACATCATCACGGCCTTTAAAAAGTAACATGAAGAGTTTGATTTTGGAAATAGAATCAGACGCGTTGTTTACATTAAAGAATGAGGTTTCGTCATGTAATTTGTCGTCGGGTATAGTATTTTCTTCTGAGACATATTTTGTAATATTTACTTTGGCGTGCTCGAAATCGGTTACACCAAGCTGTGCTTTCAAACTTTTATTTTCTTCTGTTAAATGTTTATGTTCATTTAATAAAAGATTATACTTTTCAAACAACTCATCATAATTCATATTATTCTGGAAACATATCATGTGATTGAAATCATTTTATTTATCCCGCTATTTTTATAATTTAAGTGCCGCTATTTTACAAGATTTATTACCGCTATATTTATAAAATTGCTGCTCATCCGGATGTATTTGAATGATCTGGGATCTGGCCTCCGGTTATAGCTTTAGCCCGGATTGTGCATTTAAAGAAAGTTTGAAGTTAGAATAGGTATATACGTCATACTCCTATGTAATCATACGATTACTTTCTCATTGGTATTGCAATTTCGTTCCAGGTTAATCCGGAATAAACCGATTGACAACTAAGCGAATTACCATATAATTTAAGCTGGTCTGGATGAATGCATAATAAGCACGTCTGGCATAAATAATTCATAAACGATACGCGTGGATTTGCCTCCGTTGCCCGACCTGCTAAAAATGGTTCTTGAAGGTAGTCCAGATTACCAGTAACTTCGAGTATTCTATCCCGAAATCAGAGCATTATCCGTTGCCTTCGCTGGTGTTTCCGTAAGCAAATTTCACGGCTTTTTCCATTTTATCAATTTCTTCATCCGATAGAAAATCAAAGTGGCTTAAGCGTTTTCGTGCGGAGAGCCGCCCATTGTTTTGAAGACAAGCGCGAATGAAGAGATCGATTTGCCGGTCTGGTATATCTACGATTTCCTGGATGGCTTTTTTTGTTTTGTCATAGTTAGCCAAAAATGCCAATTCTCCGGCAAGTTCCGTATCAATGGTTTTATTTATGAAACGGAAAAGCGCTTCTACCTGTGGGGTCATATCGATATAGCGGTACAATATGCCGGTGTCATTATGAACTGTCATACGGCCATCTTCGTCGATTGAGTATTCCACAAGGGGCATGATCTGTTGAGAGAATGCTTCTAAAGAAGCGTCGTAGTCGGCCGGATTATTCAGCATGGATGCTGAGATGGGGAATATAATGCCCTCTGGTGTAAAGCCTCGTCGGGAAAGAATATTGTGAATCAGGAAGCGGTGGATGCGCCCATTGCCATCTTCGAACGGGTGCATAAAAACGAATCCATATGCGATGGCTGCGGCATGAATCACCGGCGGCACATCTCCGCTGCCCATACGATCGTGGGCAGCTGTGAGACCTTCCATAAGGTTGGCCAGATCTTCAGGTTTAGGGCATACAAAGTGGATTATTTCTTTATGCCAGGCGACTGTCTCACCGACGTAAGTTTGATCTAAGCGGTAATCAGAATCGTAAAATCGCTCATCGACAATGCTGTTTTGAATCCTGATTAATTGCGCTTTCTCACAAAAGTCTTCTTGTCCGGCCAGTTGAAGCAGCATCACAAACCGCTCGGCACGTGTCGATTTAGGTTTGATATGCTCTATTTCAAAGGATGATTTCGTCTCCTTGCTGTAAAGATACCCAAGCGCACGCTTCAATAATTCCGGCGAATAACCTGACATTACTATCCGGCATCGTTCTGGTAAGTCGGCCGCTTCGAAGACGAGAAGTGTATCGGTGCGGCGAATCATCGGACAAAATCGTTTGTCCCCCAGTAAATTGTCGTTGATACGTTGACGTCGAATTTGACGGACTTTGCTAACCGTGTAATATTCACCCGGTTCGAGCAGATCGATATAGTTTCCCTGCTTCAGGTCACCGAGCGGGAGTGTTGTCCCTGTCAGGAACTCATACAAGAACCATATTCGTCTGGCGTACTTGCCGGTAGGCTTGGAACGGATATATTCAAGGAGTTCATCCTTCACCGCCTTTTGAAATAACTCTGCAAGAATCAAAAGATTTGTCCCGTCATATTTGAGCGCGAATTCAAGATAATCTCCCAGTGTATCCCCAGGCCAGTATCTGAATGGGTAGATCTCCTCGACTATACCTCTGCTTGAGTCTGTCCGGTGGATTCCACTGGTTGTTACCAGTGATTTATGCCAGTTTGGAATGACATCGAGATCATAACGCTCTACGAGCGCCGCATACCCTACGACTTTGTATGTCGATTTTTCCTGCTCATTTTCAGCCATGACTTCCTCCGGAAAAATGATTACGATACGAGAATTATCGTTATATTCCGACATAAGTCAAGAAATATTATTACAGAATTAAAATGAATTTCAACCCCCGCGTTATTGAAACGGGGTTTGAAGTTCTATGGTTCTGATCATTCAATGCTATAAGAATCTATACTTGCTTCCTGTAAGTGATAAATTGGTATTTTTCGTTTCTATAGTAGATTTCAAACACAAATCATGATAATGAATTACAAAATTAAAAAGGTTTGATAATAAATTTAGTTCCATTTTGAATAACACCAGTCCATAAATTTCAAAAAATGTATAGATGAACTTCTTGATGTGGGACATAAGAGCCAAAAGTGGGCTTGACCCCATGTTCTTTACACTAATATCCATATTTGCATATTAGTCCCTGAGTGGGATGTGAATATTTTCAACAAATACGGCAAGTTAGTTTGTTGTTGGCTACAAGAAGGCCTTATGGTAGCCATCGCAATATCCGTTCAGATAATAACTGGTTATGGTAAGTGAAACATTACCTGGTAGCTAAGATTGGAGAAATGATAATGACACCTGATGAAATCAAATCAATTTTAGAAACAGTAATTTCAAATAAAATAAGGTACTATTGGATATACATTTTGTTATCCGTCATTTTAGCATTGGCGAGTGTATTTTTAGTAGAATATTTTATGAATAAGGCCAAGAATATCGCAACAAAACAGGATATAGAAGTACTAACAAAAAAGGTTGAAGAAATCAAATCGGAGTACATAAAACAAATAGAAGTTTTTAAAGCAAATCAGCTTCTTAAAAACCCAAAGAAAAAGGATCTATACGATAAAGTAGAAGAGCTGAGAGTTCTCATAATTAAAGGGAAAAATGAAAATGTTTTTAATAATTGGGAACAATTATCGTCGAAAATGAAGGATGTTATGATTTCGATTAGCACAAATGCGATCTTTAATGATCTATATCATGAAAGGGATCTTATTGAAAATGATCATAATATTATGGCGAGAAATATTAATGAAGGCCATCCAATAGCTAACTTTGATAGCACTGTAGAAGCACTTGAATCTATTCAAATTAAGCTAATGCAGTAATATGTTACTTTAATTATTCTATACAAACAAAAAAGCACATAACCCTTCACTGGTGCCGACCCGAAAAGCCGGGCGGCACAGTTCAACCGTTGAAGCTGGAAATCAAAGGTGAATCAATGTCAAATGAGTCTCAGCATGATGCGAAAACTACCCACTAAAACAAAGAGCACCAACAAGACCGGAGTGACTGGAGTATCTGCCTTAGACAGCTTTTGCTACAGTTATATTGCAATTGGTTCAGGCAAGAGAAAATCTAAGAAATTTTCCGTGAAAAAATATGGGAAAGCTGAGGCACTACGGTTGGCTATCAAGTGGCGAAGAGACAGTGAATTAAGAATACACGGATATTCTATTATTCCCGTAGAGCTTGCGCGAAGGAATTTCAAACACAAACAGAGTGTTCTTAAGGCTAACCTTGCGGCACGAACAAAAAAGAAGGCCACTCTAGAAAATCGTCAAAAAGCGCAGCAAGCATTTGAACAAAGAAAAAAGGAATATCAGAGCATTGCTGTGAAATATATCTATCGCGTCGATGATCTATATTCAGGGCATGGTTGGCAACTGAAAATACAAATTGGCGATGAAGTAGTATGCGATAGAGTGTTTCGTGATAACCGTTATGGAACAGCTTCTAATGCTCTTAAGCTCGCTAAAGAAGAAAAGAAGCGGCAACTTGAACTTCACAATATGCCCTATGCCGAAGGGCGCCGGTTCAGAAAAAAACTGCATGTTGCAAATACTTCGGGTGTCAACGGAGTTGCCCTGTCAGGTGGGTATTATTATAGTTATATTCCTGTAGAGCCAAACAAGACAAAGAGTCGGAAATTCTCTATTAATAAATATGGTGAAAAGCTTGCGTTTCAGTTAGCTGTGGAGTGGCGGAAAGAAATGGAAATTGAGGTTTATAATTAACGCCACGGACAGGTCTTGCATTTTGCACAACAAATAAATTCACCGGATAAACCGCTGGTTTTCGTGTTACTTTCTTTCCAACCGTAATCCTCAATTCTGGCAACTACCCATCACCGAACAGTAGTAGTGGTGAAATTGAGAAACAAATCCTAACCAGGATTACTGCAAAGATATATTCTAATTTTTTTCCTGAAAGGTAAAATCCAATGAGTGAATACCAATATTACGAGTTTTTAGCAATAGACAGACCGTTGACACCGGAGGAGATGTCGGAATTGCGTGATCTTTCAACCCGTGCTCATATCACGCCGGTAAGTTTTACAAACGAATATAATTGGGGCAGTTTCAGGGGTGATCCGGATAAAATGATGCAGCAGTATTTCGATGCTCATGTTTATGTGGCAAACTGGATGACGGCTGTTTTCATGGTGCGTGTACCTATAGAGACGTTATCCAAGATGATAGTAGAAGTAATGTCTGAGTCATATATTCCGGATTTCAAGGCCACCGAAACCCATTGGATCATCACCTGGAGTCTTGATGAATCCGAAAATTATGATCGTTTTGGGGAGGATGACGGCAGAGACTGGATGGTTCGCCTTGCTCCGGTGCGGGATGAGTTGCTGCGCGGGGATATCCGCAGTCTGTATATCGGATGGCTGGTGGCTGTAGCGAGAGAAATGGCGGAAGACGATGATTTGGAACCCTTGTTCTTAGAAGGTCTGGGGGAATTAACCGCAGCTCAACAGGCACTTGCCGAATTTCTGGAGGTGGATAAGGATCTGCTGGAAGGAGCCGGTTTGGGCAGCCCGGCACTTAAGGCCCAAGAGACTTCGCAAGATAAGATAAATGAATGGATTGGCAGATTAGCTCAGGATGAGGTGACGGATATCCTTAGACAACTTCTGGCCGGTAAAGGGCAGCAAGTCGAAAAGGCGCTAAAGAATCGATTTGCGGCATGGCGGCGAGGTTTGCGGGGAGATATGACCGAAGCGCCCCGGCGTACAGTAGAAGAACTCCTGAAAAATGCTGAAACGGCAAAAAAGATCCGTCTTGAAAAGAAAGAACTCGAACAGAAAAAGAGAGAGAGCAAGCGCCGCAAGGAAAGAGAAGCGTATCTAAAAATCCTGTCCGAAAATTTTCCTAAGGCATGGGATACTGTTCGACAACATATTGAGAGGGGATCGGGCTTAGCCTACGATGATGCCTGCAGAGCTCTTTTTGACCTTTCTGAAGCCTATTCTCTTTATTCAAACAGGAAGCTTTTCCAACAAGAATTGAGATCGTTAATGGCTGAATATAATCGGCGTAAAGCGCTCATTCAACGCATTGTTAAAGCCGGAATCCGGCATGAAAAGTGACCGGCCGATTTGAGTGGTTATATCAATTGATATTGCACCACGTATTTATCATCCTGAATCAACACTAAAAATCCGGTTGCGGCTGCCTTAAATAAAAAAGGCTTTTCCTGTTGTTAGATTTACCATAATAGAGTATGGGTTATGCCAATGGAAAAAAAATGGCATATTCACCAACCTGATAAAAAGCTTGTCGACAAAATCTCAAGGGCTATAAAATGCAGACCTGTTATTGCATCAATACTGGTAAACCGCGGGATTTTCTCTGTCAAAGAAGCTCATGCTTTTCTAAATATTTCCATTGATGACCTCAGACCACCTTTTTCCATAAAAGACATAGAGATAGCCGCAAACCGGATATATGATGCAATTCTACGCCGCGAAAAAATACTTATTTTCGGCGATTATGATGCGGACGGTGTAACCTCAACCGCACTTCTTATGGAATTTTTCCGGTATACTAAAGCTGATGTTTCATATTACATTCCGGACAGACTAAAAGAAGGATACGGCCTTCAGAAAAAACATATAAGCGAAATCGCATTACCCAACAATATAAACCTGATTATTACGGTTGACTGCGGCTCAAGCAGCAATGAAGCTGTTATAGCCGCTAATGATGCCGATATAGATATAATAATAACGGACCATCATATAGTTCCGGAAAAGCTTCCTGAAGCATTGGCAATAATAAGCCCCAAGCGTTCCGACTGCAGCTCGGGTCTTTCCAATCTTGCCGGGGTTGGTGTTGCTTTTTATCTTGTTATTTATCTTAGAAAATATCTCCGCGACTTACATTTTTGGGATACTCACCCTGAGCCTAACCTTAAGAATCTGTGCGATCTGATTGCGCTTGGTACTGTTGCAGACATGGTTCCGCTTTTGGGAGAAAACCGGGTTTTCACCAAAATCGGTCTTGACCTGATCAATTCCGGTAGCAGAATTGGAATAAGCGCACTTTTGAAAGCAGGCAATTACAGAGACCGTCTTGATTCTGAAGATATCGCATTCAGGCTTGCCCCCCGCATAAACGCAATGGGAAGAATCGATAACGCAAAAGAAGCTGTCGAACTTCTTCTTACCGACAATCCTCATACTGCGGATAATATCGCCAGACAAATGAATTTGATGAATACAAAAAGGCAAAAAATAGAAAAAATAATTTTTGACGACATTATTGATTATATAAACAAAAATCCGGATATACTTCTATGCAAATCTATTATTCTTTCCCATCATAGCTGGCATGAAGGAGTTCTGGGCATAGTTGCTTCAAAAATTGTCGAAAAATTTCAACGCCCCGTTGTGCTTTTTGCACAAAAAGATGACATCGCCAAAGGTTCAGGGAGAAGTACTCCTTATTTTAATTTATACGAAGGTCTTGCAGCATGTTCAAATGTTCTTGAAGCTTTCGGTGGCCATTCCATGGCAGCAGGTGTAAAAATAAAAATTCAAAACATAAGCTTATTCAAACAAGTCTTTGAAAATATTGTTTTAAAAATATCACAGCCTGAAGATCTATTGTCTGAGAGATATGTCGATCACGAGCTTTTATTTGATGATATAAGCACAGATTTTCTTGATGAGATAGAATCTTTAAAGCCTTTTGGGACGGGCAATCCGGAACCAATTTTTCTTGCACGAAACATAAGAGTAATATCTTCAAGTATTGTTGGAGAAAATCACAGACGCATGCTTTTATGCAGCTCATCAGATAAAAAAGAATATTTTTACAACGCCATACATTTTAATATAGATAAAAACTTGCCGGAAAAAACCTTTTATGAGCACATTGCATTCAGGCTTCGCTGGAATCGATGGAACGGAAATAAATCTATTCAACTTGTTATAGAAAATATATAAATTTTCCTTGCATTCCTGTCTGTGCGCCATTATTATATAATTTTTTCAGTTGGCAGTTATATATATTTTTTGTTGGCTCTTCAGGATAAGTCATAATTTGAATGACAAAGTAAAAAGCTTAATATGCAAGACATTCGGATCATATGGAACGAAGAGGACTTATTCGTAAATTGCAATAGCGAAAGATAAAGAGTAACTTAAACAAAGGTATTTTTTTACGAAGTCGTCAATATAAATTAACAAGATAAGGATAAATGCAAATGGCTAAGGTATTCCGGCCAAGTAATAGAGAGTCAAATATTTTATCAAAAATTGAATCTTCAAAAGAATATGCTCGAAAACAGGCAATAAACACCATTAAAGAATGTTACGAGCCTCTTTCCAATGCAATTACCACAAAGCTCATAGAAGATAATCTCATAGAAACAACTAGCAAAAACAGCTCTGAAGAACAAATTCGCATGTGTCTTGAGAAATTAACCCGATCGGAAGATTTTGATATCGATTTTGTTATAGCTCCCTATAGAAATCTGGTTTCTCAACCAAATATTGTATCGCTTTACGTAACATCTTTTGTAATTGAACAACTTATTAAACATAAAGATATAATCGAAATTTTCGGTTCTGATGAAGATTTATATACTTGTATTAACAAACAGGTTGTTAAATTTCTATCGGCATAATGCGTCCTCTCTTTCATCCAAGGACAGTAAACGGCCCTTTCGGTGATCCCGTATTATTTATTTCTTTTCTATTTGTTAAGCGGGCTGTATTATTCGATCTTGGAGACATTCATTCCCTTTCATCCAGAGACATACTTAAAATAAGCCATGTTTTTGTATCACATACCCACATGGATCATTTTTCTGGTTTTGACAGACTGCTACGCCTTTTTCTGGGACGAAACAAAGAAATTTTCCTTTATGGACCGGAAGGTTTTTTACATAATATAGAGGGCAAACTCGCAGGGTATTCATGGAATCTCGTCCAAAACTACAAAAATTCCTTAATTCTGCATGCAACAGAGGTTAGCACTGATCAACAATCAACAAAAACATTTCGCTGTATTAACAAATTCGCTCCAGACCCTGAAATAAAAATAAACAGTTTTAACGGCATCCTGCACAAAGAACCCGCTTTTATTGTTTCAACTCTTATACTCGACCACGAGATACCGTGTTTGGGCTTTTCAATTAAAGAGCAATTTCACGTTAATATAATAAAGGAACGTCTTGAACCACTTGGTCTTAAAATCGGACCCTGGCTTAAAAATTTAAAAGACGCACTATACAAGCAACAAGATCCTGATTCGGAATTTGAGATTTATTCAGATGAAAACAAAACGGTAAAGAAGATATTTAATCTTGGAGAACTTTCTGAAAAAATAGTTTCAATCACTCGAGGTCAAAAAATAACATATATCGTAGATGTAGCATTTAATAAATCCAATACAGATAAAATAATTGAATTTGCTCAAAATTCCGACTATCTTTATATAGAAGCCAGTTTCCTTCACAAAGACATAGTGCTTGCAGAAAAAAAATCCCATATCACAGCAAGGCAGGCAGGCTATATAGCAGCCATGGCAAAAGCCAGACTATTTACAATTTTTCATTTCTCGCCCAGGAACATCGGATATGAAAAACTTTTATACCAGGAAGCAATGCAGGAATATGAAAAATATATATCAGCAAGTTGAGTTTTATTGTATTTGACTAAAATCGGATATTCTTAAAAGGTCTCAATTTGTAGAAAGATATTTATAAAGATACCAGCGGGTGGGCAATAATAATCGTACAGCTTTAAAATATCAAATCCCAATAATCAAATATAAACTTTTAAATTCGATTATTGGGATTTTGTTTTTTATTAACACAGAAACGGATCTACAGCTACAAAACAAGATCCGATCAAATTTCCATTGGTTTTAGATGGCTTAAATGCAAAAGTTACCGTAAACAATAGCAACTGATATTCTAACGCTTCGAGAACTGGAATCTTGCTCTTGCACCTTTTTGGCCATATTTCTTTCTTTCTTTTATCCTTGGATCTCTTCTTACAAAACCTGCTTTTTTCAAAACCTGCCTTAAATCAGGATTTGATTGCATAAGAGCTCTTGTTATTCCAAGCCTTACAGCTCCTGACTGTCCGGAAATCCCACCACCCAAAACACGTACTTTAACATCAAATGTTCCAAGCGTATTGGTTATTACAAAAGGCTTAATTAAATCAATTCGTGCCGATTCGATTGTAAAATATTTTTCAATTGGCAGATCGTTAATTATAACCTGTCCAGTTCCTGGCTTTAACCATGCTTTGGCAATAGCTTTTTTCCGTCTTCCGGTGGCATAAAATACGTTTTGTTTCTCCATTTATTTCCTCAATAAAAAAATATTATCAGAGTTCAATTATCTCAGGTTCCTGAGCAACATGCGGGTGCTTATCGCCGGCATAAACTTTAAGTTTTTTATAAAGTTTAGCTCCCAACTTATTCTTGGGCAACATACCCTTCACAGCAAACCGGATAACATCTTCAGGCTTTTTCTCAAGAAGTTTTTTTGCGGTAATCTCTTTAAGTCCGCCTACATATCCGCTATGTCTATAATAGCGTTTCTGTTCCAGTTTGTTTCCGGTAAGAGAAATTTTATCAGCGTTAATTATAATAACGCTTTCACCCATATCTACGTGAGGCGTAAATAATGGATTGTTTTTGCCTCTAAGACGTGAAGCTACATTCGATGCAAGCCTTCCAAGTATAGCCCCGTTTGCATCAATTAGCACCCATTTGTCTTCGTTATCTGTATTCTTTGCACTGTATGTATATTTTTTCACAACAAAAACTCCTGTTAATTTAGAATCTGATAGTTTTAAATAAATTAACCGACTGTGTCAAGAAAAAAGTATTTATTTTGAATAATTAAATTGTCTCAGTTTAACTACCCTTTCTTAGAATAATTGACAAATGTCATCCAACAACTTTTCCATTACCTTGAGCTCGCCCTCCATTGTCATTTTTATTAGATTGAGACGACTCATAGGTTGCTTACTTTCTTATTTGCTTGAAGTAAATAAATATTCCACAAACTGGCTCTAATAGCTATGTGTGGGATTTTTTATGAAGACAAATAAGGCTGGTTTTACTCCATCCAATATGATCGTAAAAATCAAGGGCGGCAGTATTGTCTTTATCGGTAAGAAGCGAAAGCCTTACTGCATTTCGGTTTTGTGCCCATTGAGTAATATTTTCAAGTAATCTTTTTCCAACCCCCCTGCCCTGCCAATCAAGGCTCACAGCCATATCCTCTACAACAACAGATATACCACCTTCGGCTGTGGAAATCAGAGTCTGGGCGGTTGCCATCCCAACAACCAGTCCATTTATATCGGCTACTTTTACACAACGATGTTTGCCACAACCGTCCAGCATCATATTTAGACCATGGCTTTGCCGGGTAATATCAAATTTAAAATCCTTTTCGATTGAAAACAAAAGTTTTAAAAGTTTCAAAAGCACATTGACATCTTTCTGATTTGCATCACGTATAATAAGGGATGATATGTCCAAAAATTTATCCTCCGGATTACAAGTGATTAAGTATCCAATTGTTTATTTTCTATTGATTTTATCTCGGCTCTTAACATCTTCTCAACCTCACAGATATCACCGTGAAGTATTGATAAGATTCGCTGATTGAGATAGCCCAGATCCCCGGATAATATTATTTGCATCTCTAATTCACATGTCGAGCGATATGCAACATATAATGATCTTAAATATTCGGAGGTTGTTTTTCTCCGGTAACCTTTTGCAATATTGCTAGTAATAGATTGGGCCGCCTTTATCATTTGGGAGGTCAAGCCAAATCCATCCTTTTCAGGAAATGTTTTTGTTACCTTATCGAGGTCCATATATAGTTGATAAGACTTTTGCCAAACCTTTAATTCTTTATAATTTCTTGGCATTTCGCTTAAATCCTTGAACCTTTGAATTGGCGCATGGATCACCGGGGCTTTGGTGATCCATGCGATTTTATCCAATAACATAATAAAAGAGAAGGAAAATGTTATTGGCCAGATATTTCTTTAATCAGTCCATTAAAGACAATGGGTTCAATTCCCATCTCTTTAAGCTTTGCAGCAGGCACTTCACCGATCCTGCTCATATAGATCTTTTTGCAGTCTGCTATAAGTGATGAAATGCGATTAAATTTATCGGGATCGAATTCATGGTTCGGATCATTTACTGAAAGATTTTCCGTAGGTCTCTCTTCAATAAAGTCAATCTCGCCCTTTAAATCATATATTAAAAACCGCTTAGCCTTTCCGAAATGCTCATCCACATAAATTACATCGGTTGAAACAACTGCAATACGGGTTTTGTTCATTGTATTCTCCTCCATTTTTTAAGAACTGTTTGTGTTAATTGTGCCTACCATTGATATTAGCGCAATGGATGATCTGTGGTAAAAACTTATGCTGTTTGAGCAAGTTAGGAGTCGTAAGGCAAGCGCCTAATCCAACAATTCTTAGGATTGAATTTTTTTTCTGTATTCCGACTTAATGATATCATATTCTTTAGCTGCGCTTGCCATACGAATCCTTAAGTGCGAGTTCATAAGGTTTTACAACGGATTATCCATGAAGCGGATAGAAAAAACATATCCCGACTCTTAAATTTATATGCGATATAAAATTTATCCGCACCCCATCCCGGTTCCACCGCAACCTTTGGAACTGAAGTTACGACTTTTAAACTTGCTGAGATCTCCGCCTTCAAAAACAGCATCAAGCCCATCGTCAATAAAGCCCTGCATTTCAACCGGAAGTATTCCTGCCAGTTCAAGAATCTGTTTTGGCCGGTTTCCAAGAGCACTTATGAGAATGGCACGGCAATCCTTAATAGTATCCTTTAACCGATTCCACCTGTCGTCTCCTCCTCCGATATCCGGAGCATTCCTGATATCTATAAGCTTATAGCCTTCTTCGTTTTTCTCGTAGATCATAAAGCGATCGGCTTCTCCCAGGTGAAGATTGACAAGAGTCCCTTCCATGGAAGCAACTGCTACATAAGGTTTATTTTCATTATCATTTTTACTGATTGAGCTGCATGCAGAAAGGCATCCGCTAAACTCACCTATACGGTCTTCACCCAAAAGCCCGACAGCATCTGCACGGCACCTGGTACAATGCTTCATCTGTGAAACGTATTTGCCGGCCTCTTCTCTGATCCGCGATACAAAATCTTTATCTGGCTCTTTCATTGTTTCAAATTCAGAGCCCGGACTTGGAAACATGGCGATGGCATTCATCATATCGACTTTTAAATGCCCCATCTCCTTTGCGATTTCGATGATGTGCTCATCATTTATTCCCGGAACTATTATTGAGTTAATCTTAACCGTTATATTTTTTTCCTTTAACTTCTTAATTGACTCAAGCTGGCGTTCAATGAGCTTTGCAGCGGCCTTTTCTTTTCTATACAGTACTTTCCCATCCCTTGCCCAGGAATATATTTTCCCGCCAATCACCGGATCGAGCGCATTGACCGTAATGGTTATATGGGTCAGGTTGAGACCGCTCAGTTCATCGATATAGGGTAATAGACCCATTCCATTTGTGGCAAGACAAAGTATAATATTCGGAAACTGTTTGTTAATAAGACGCAATGTTTCCATTGTTTCTTCCGGATTGGCAAAAGGATCACCCGGTCCGGCAATGCCGGCTACTGTTATACGTGGTTCTTTTATAAGAACCTTTTCAAGATAATCGACAGCCTGTAAAGGTGAAAGAACAGCACTGGTAACTCCGGGCCTGCTTTCGTTCAGACAATCGTATTTCCGGTTACAGTAATTGCACTTGATATTACACTTTGGGGCCACCGGAAGGTGGACCCGTCCGAATTTATGTTTTACTTCTTTATTAAAACAGGGGTGTGCGTCCAGGTTCATTAGCTGCTCCTTTATCGTAAATCTCTCACATATAAGAGTATCCAACCGGTGAATCATTCTGCTTCTTTTCGATTACTAAATTAACAAGATCATCAAGCAGGGCCTGCGCCCCGCGATAACCGAGGTGGAGAACACGCTGACCGCCTATACGATCATGAATAGGAAATCCTACCCGCATCAAGGGAATCCCATATTTTTTAGCCAGACTATATCCCTTGCTGTGTCCGATAAGAAGATCGGGTTTCAATTCTGCAACCTCTTCTCCAATATCATAAAAATCAACGCCGTCACGGACTATCGGCAGATCGACAAGCCCTTTTGTAACTGCCGTAATTTCTTTATTCAGCTTTTTGCTTTTCCCACCCGAGGCGCACAGAACCGGCTGAACCCCCATCTCCGCCAGAAATGAGGTCAGACCAACCACCAGATCCTCTTCTCCATAGACAACAGCCTTGCAGCCAAAGATATATTTATGAGAATCCACAAAGGAATCTATAAGTCTGCCGCGTTCAAGAACATGCTTTTCAGGTGATTTGCATCCTGATATTTCTTCCAGAACCGAGAAAAATTCATCACTTTCCCTAAGTCCGACCGGCATCCCGAGAGAATAGTTTTTAACGCCGAAACGTGAATCCAAAAGTTTTCCGGCGGTTAAATTTCCAAAAATCGTACGCCCGAATTCGATAGTTGCCCGGGCCTTTCCCATGCTTCTTATTTTTGATAGCGGAGTTCCGCCTTCGGATATCTTCTGGTAATCAAGAAGGGCCGGGCCATCCAAAGATTCCGAGATATCAGGCAGTACTACTCCTTCAAGGTTAAAATCAGATAGAAGTTCTTTCAGATAACGTATGTCTGCTGGAGAAACAAACCCCGGCAACAGGTTTATGGATTCATCTTTCCCATATTCCGTTGCAATCTGGTCAACAAGCACCTTTACGGCATCATGGAATCCTTCCATATGCGTGCCGCCATAGCTTGGTGTGGAAACATTTACCAGAAGCGGAGAGTTATCGGATTCAAAAAGAGCTTTTTCCTCATCACGAAACTGTTTAATAATGGATGGAACATCATCACCGATTGTTTCGGTTAAGCAGGTTGTGGCGATACCGATCATCTTTGCCCCATACTTTGTGGTTACATTTTTGATCCCCTGCTTCAGATTTGCGCCTCCTCCGAATATAGCATTTTTTTCTCCCAGCGAAGAAGAAGCTATATCCATCGGTTCCCTGAAATGGCTTATAATATAGCGGCGCATATATGTTGCGCATCCCTGTGATCCGTGCAGAAACGGCACAGCCCCTTCAACACCCTTGAAAGCAAGACATGCCCCGATAGGTTTGCATAGTTTGCATGCGTTTGTTGTTGACGTATAATCATCAGACATTTTTCACATCTCCTGTAGTATTGCGGGGAACAAAGCGCCATACCGGGCTCATTACAGTGTTATATACTTCTTTGGCAAAATTGAGCATGCCTTCAAAGCCTTCCAGCCCGATTTTTCTTTCATGGTTATGATCACAAAATCCCACTCCAAGCTTATAGGCAATCGGGCGTTCCTTGACTCCTCCGATAAACAGATCCACTCCTTTTTCCTTGATAAACTGCGAAAGCTCTAAAGGATTGGTGTCATCGACTATTATGGTGCCTGGATCTGTTATCTGCTCAAGCTCGGCATAGTCTTCTTTGGTACCGGTCTGAGATCCTACCATTACTACTTTCATTCCCAGATGCCTGAGCGCCTTTACCAGAGAAAAAGCCTTGAATGACCCGCCGACGTATATGGCTGCTTTTTTTCCTTCGAGGGCTTTTTTATATTTTTTCAATTCAGGATAAAGAACTTTCAGCTCGTCTTTAACCAGTTCTTTGGTTTTTTCTATCATTTGGCTATCACCGAAATAATTTGCAACATCATATAGAGCCTGGGCCATATCTTCCACACCGAAATAGGAAACTCTTATGTGGGGGATACCGTAGGTTTCCTCCATCATATTTGCCAAATCCATGGTAGATCCGGAACACTGTACAACATTGAGTTTTGCTCCATGGGCTCTTTTTATATCTGCTATTCGCCCATCCCCGGTGATATTGGCAACAACCTCAACTCCCATACGTTTGAAATAATCTCTGATTAACCAGATTTCGCCTGCAAGATTAAAATCGCCAAGAATATTAAGGCTGTATGGAGATATATTATCAGTTTCGCCTGTTCCCACCAGCCTGAAAAGGGCTTTGCACGCGGCGTTATATCCTTCACGCTTATTGCCTTTAAGTCCTTCCGACTGAACCGGAATAACCGGAATTTTCTTTTCCGCGCTGACTTTGCGGCAGACGGCTTCCAGATCATCTCCGATAATTCCGACTATACAAGTGGAATAAACAAATGCTGCCTTAGGTCCGTGAAGGTCGATAAGCTCATTTAATGCTTTGTACAGTTTTTTTTCACCACCGAAAATGACATCTTTTTCCTGCAGGTCAGTACTAAAACTAAGCCGGTGGAGTTCGGGGCCTGATGACAGCGCACCCCTGATATCCCAGGTATAGACTGCGCAACCTATGGGGCCATGTACCAGATGCAGAGCATCTGCAATCGGGTACAATACCACTCTGGAGCCGCAAAAAACACACGCCCTCTGGCTTATCGCTCCGGCCAGGCTGTCGCGGTTACAATCGATATTAAATGGTGATTCACCTTTCCGGTGGATCTGATTTTCTCTCTCTTCAAAAATTACAGGTGTAGATGTTTCCATTTTTTCACCTCATGACATCATAATACCATTATGTAATCAGGTATTTTTCCGCTACTACTCCCTCTTCAAGGGCATCCAGTATTTCATCAACTTCAGCTTCCCCGTTAATATTTCCGTACCATATTCCTTGAGGATATATGACCATAGCCGGACCATCGTCACACCGGTTCAGGCAACCCGAACTGGCGACCATAGCATTTAAACCCCGGTCCACCAATTCCTCCTGAAGATAGGGAATAAGATTGGGAGACTCTTTACGCAGGCATTTGCCTTTCGCTTCCGTACCTCTAAAACTACAACATACAAATATATGATAATCAGGTTTTTCCATTTTTATAACTCCCTTATGTAGACTTTCAAATTCAGATCTTACATTACAAGTTCAAATTCGATATCGGTAGCATCTCTATCTTTTCTATCCAATAACGCGTTTAAGATTTTTTCCAGAAGCCGCATACCTCCTCTGTAACCCACTGTAGGAAAGTAACTATGCCCTACCCGATCCAGGATTGGAAAACCATGCCTTATAAAAGGTATGTCTTCATCCCGTGCAATATATTTTACATAAGTGTTTCCAATGAGCAGATCTACCGGCTCATTTTTAATCCACTGGTGAAAGAGAAACATATCTCCGGGTACTTTAATTTTTACTTCACCCGGAACTTCTGCTGTTATCTCCCGTAAATCCTGTTCAAACTTCTTTCCTGCCGGAGTCCCTGTAACCATGTAAACAGGCTGCATATCAATTGATACCAAAAATTTTGCAAGCGCCAGAATCTGGTCCGGATCTCCCACAAGACCAACCCTCTTGCCGTAAAAATACTGGTGCATATCAGCGATAATATCCAGCATCTGACCTCTTTCAAAGTTAATGGAATCCGGCACATTAACATTAGCCATGCATCTGAGCTGATCTATGAATGCGTCAGTTGCATGTAAGCCGATCGGCAAATCAAGTATTTCACATCTCACTTTACATTTCACATCCAAAGCTTTTGCTGCCGCTCCTGAGGCAAATGGCCCCAAGGCTATGGTTCCTATGCTGCTTCCTGTCATTTTAAGTTCTTCAATTGTAACTCCCCCATCAGGAAACATCTTATACTTTCCTGTCATTGGGCCGTTTAACACCTTGGATGTGTCCGGAAACATTATTGTCTTAATCCCCATTGCAGCAGCAAGCCTTTTCATCTCTTCCATATCCGAGGGTTCCACAAATCCTGGTATAAGGTTTACGATTTTGTTTTTAGATCCATTATATTCCGAAAAATAATCTACCATTGCCCGTGTCATATTCGAAAATCCGGTAACATGCGAACCAACATAACTCGGGGTATTTGTGTGAATAACGTATTTTCCCTCAGGAATTTTACCCTCGGTCCTTGCCTTATTGATTATCTGCGGCAAGTCGTCTCCGATAGTTTCGGAAAGACATGTTGTATGAACGGCAATCACAGCAGGATTATAAACCGTAAAAATGTTGTCAATGGACTGGAGCAGGTTCGCCTGACCACCGAAAACAGAGGCTCCCTCTGTAAACGCGCTGGTTGCGGCTATAACCGGTTCCTTGTAATGACGTGTCAGCGCGCTACGATGATATGCATAGCAGCCCTGGGAACCGTGACTATGGGGTAAACATCCGTGAATCCCAAGAGCGGCATACATGGCTCCTATCGGCTGACAGGTCTTTGCCGGATTCACTGACAGCGCATTTCGTTCTTTTATTTCATCGGTTGTATGTTTTAGAAGCATTTCTCTGTCCTCATATTATATTTAATTCTTAAAATGGTTTCAGGCCAATGGTTGAGCATAATCAAAACTTGCATTTAATCGGATGCATAAGCGGCTGCCAGTTCCGGGTGAGCCTGCCAGGGTGCCTTCAAATATTTCCATATTTTGCTGTTAACCATACGATCAATTTCATTGTAAAAGTTTACAGCGCCCTTAAACCCGGCGTATGGTCCTCCATAGTCATAACTATGGAGCTGTTTCATTGGAATTCCGTTTTTCTGTACCGTATACTTCTCCTTAATCCCGGCACAGTAGATATCAGGTTTGAAAGACTCTATAAGCAGTTCGGATTCACGCTGACTTATATCGTCTATAACCATGGAACCGCTGTCCATATCCGGCATCATGCCCTCGTATTCTGACATTTTCAGTCCTGCCTCCGCAAGCTTTGCAATCTCAGCTTCACTTTTTCTGGGATTATATTTAAGCGGGTCAGGTTTGACATCAAGCTCTTCGATGTTTCTGCTGTCAGCATCCACTTTAATGTCGGGAAGTACTCTCCTGCCTTCATAGTCATCTCTATGGGCAAATTCATATCCTGCCGACAGAGTTTTCATGCCAAGTTCCGCAAAGAGTTCCTGATAGTGATGCGCACGGGAACCTCCTACAAAAAGCATCGCCCTCTTGCCTTCAGTTCGGGGCCTGACTTCTTCAATTGACTGTTTTACCGCGGGCATTTCTTCGGCAATAACTTCTTCAACCTTTGCAATCAGTTCTTCATCGCCAAAATACTGAGCAATTTTTCTTAACGATTTTGCCGTGGCATTTGCTCCGATAAAGTTGATCTTGATCCAGGGCAGGCCGTATTTTGTTTCCATCATCTCGGCAACATAATTAATTGATCTATGACACATTATAAGGTTAAGATCAGCAACATGAGCGTTGGCGAATTTATCAATGCTGGAATTGCCGCTGAAACTTGAAACCTGGGTAATGCCGCATTTGTTAAAGATCCGCTCTATTTCAAATGCGTCCCCGCCAATATTATATTCTCCCAGCAGGTTAATTTTATATTTTCCGTCATGCTCGGTATCATCAGTGCCTACCACATGGGTAAAGATACCGTTATTTGCGATATGATGGCCTGCTGACTGGCTTACTCCCTTATAACCTTCACAACTGAAGCCAAAAACGTTTATTCCAAGTTTTTCCTTCATATTACGGCAAACAGTATGAATATCGTCCCCAATCAAACCCACAGGGCAGGTAGAAAAAACCGCTATAGCCTTCGGATGAAAATTATCATATGCTTCCTGTATGGCCAGAGCGAGTTTTTTTTCTCCTCCGAATATGATCTGTTCGTCCTGCATGTCGGTAGAAAAGCAGTAAGTCATGAAGTTGTGATTATCCGGTGTAGTACTGGCATCAGTCTGGTTTCTGCGGGTTAACCAGCTATAGAATCCACATCCTATCGGCCCGTGGGTGATGTTTATAATGTCTCTTGTCGGCCCCAAAACCACACCCTTGCAACCGGCATAGCAGCATCCTCTCTGGCCGATCAATCCAGGAACCGTCCGAACGTTTGGGCTGATATCACCCACTTCACCGTCGCTTCCAAACTTATTGATTACGATCTGTTTTGCCCTCTTTCTTGCAACTTTAGGAGGATACTGCAGCAACATTTCTTCTTTCATTTCTTCAGGATTGTATTCATCAGGCTCAAATTTATTATTTTCTTCAGGTAGCGCCATTTTTAGCATCTCCTCTTTCAAACAGTATTTGATTGTTCTTTAATTCGCACGTCATCTCAAATATAATCTTAAACATCATCTAATACTTCATCACCGCTTTCACCGGTTCTTACCCGCACAGCATCAAGGCATGGCATTACACAAATAATACCATCTCCCTGTTTTCCGGTTTTGTTGACCTTCATTATTGTTTTTACGGTTTTTTTCACCAATTTATTCGGAACTACTATAATTAAGATGCGTTTGGGTATAAGTCTGTTGCTCTGCCCCAATTGCGAGATGGCCTCTTCATAACCCTTTTCGGCACCTTTGAGCAGTTGAAGATCTACCAGGCCTTTACCACGTCCAAGAACGCTGCCGGCTGTTATGGAGGAAATGCCCGCTTCGGAAAGAGCCGTTTTTGTCCGGTTCATCATGTTCATTCGGATAATAGCCAATATTTCCTTCATATCTTCACCTCTTCAATATTACCTCCGGCATCCTCTTTTATACCTGAACTAATGGTATAAACTTCCTCCACAGGCACGGCAAAAATTTTTCCATCGCCATAAGCGCCCTTTTCACCGGTACGCGCCGCTTTTATTATTGTTTTAATGGCAAAGTCCTTGTCCTTATCCTTTATTAGTGTTAGCAACATTTCTTTAGGGATTTCGTCATAAGTAATTTCGCCGATCTTAATTCCCCTTTGCTTCCCGCGACCTACAACCGATATCTTAGTTACACCAGGGAATCCTGCTTCCATTAATGCTGCCAGTACTGCGTCAACTTTTTCCGGCCTTACAACTGATCTGAGCATAATCATGATATTTTCCTTTCTTATGAGCCTTATTTATGATGCTATTCCGTATTCAATTAGAAGCTTTTCAAGGTCATCCATGGGCAAAATTTTAGGTATGACCATCATTTTATTCTCATCGATTTTTTTGGCTAATATTCGATACTCTTCAGCCTGTGGATGTTCTTTATCAAACTCGATTACTGTCTTACGATTGATCTCGGCCTTCTGAACCATGTTGTCGCGTGGAAGAAAGTGAATCATCTGGGTTCCGAGTGCATCTGCAAAGGCAAGGATCATTTCTTTTTCATTATCCACTTGTCGGCTGTTACAAATCAATCCTCCAAGCCTTACACCGCCGGCCTCGGCAAATTTCACAATTCCCTTGCATATATTGTTGGCAGCATACATCGCCATCATCTCGCCGGAAACCACTATGTAAATTTCCTTAGCCTTTCCTTCTCTGATGGGCATGGCAAACCCTCCACAAACTACGTCTCCGAGAACATCATAGAAAACGTAGTCCAATTTTACGTCTTCAGCATAGGCTCCGAGCTGTTCCAGCAGATTGATGGATGTAATAATACCGCGACCGGCGCAACCCACTCCCGGCTCTGGTCCGCCCGATTCAGTGCATAAGATTCCAGCAAAACCTGCTTTGCGCACATCATCAAGTTCAACATCCTCTCCTTCTTCCCTCAGTGTATCCAGAACTGTTCTCTGTGCTATTCCACCCAAAAGAAGTCTTGTGGAATCTCCTTTAGGGTCGCATCCCACAACCATTACCTTTTTTCCACTTTCGGCCAAACCTGCTACAGTATTCTGAGTAGTAGTTGATTTGCCGATACCGCCTTTTCCGTAAATTGCTATTTTTCGCATTTTCTCTTCTCCTTCGTTTGATGGGACTTTATAAATCAGATTTACTATTACTTATTACAATAGTTATGCCATAAGAAATCATAACAGGATTTATTTTTATATCTTATTTATATAATGACATATAATAGATGTTAATAAGGTAATAAGAGCTACTTTTTTATACGAATAGTAACGACAATATTGTAATTTTTTATATATTGCATTACATTACTGTAATTATATAATTGTTATTAAAGATTTGATGCGAGCACCTCGCATTAAAAACAAGGAATAGTAAGTTCATAATATAATGATTGCGATGATAATGTTCCGGTTGCAGCTCATTCAATTGGCAGGGTATTGGTACGTAAGCAAACCGCATACGCACCAATATTCAAAAGGTAATGTTATAGAAACACTATTGCCACTTTGTCGGGTATCGGCCGAAAATTATACGGACAGGAATGAATCGAATTTATGTCTTGATGATATATCAGAATAAACAAGGCAAATTAGGTTTTCTTTTTTTACAAAAATCTGGTTATGTATCAAAATAGTCTCAAGCAAATAATAGGAGCCAGTTTCAAAACGTCCCATTTTGGCCGATCTCTGCGTTGGATGAAAATTTTAATCCTCGAAATACTCCATGTATTCCTGCGGTTAAAATTTTCATCCGCCTTGACCTTTACCAAACTGAAACGTTTTGAAAGTGGCTCATGTGTTTAAGCTTTTTAGCCCATCATTTCCAATAAGAGCTTTTTTTGTTTTTCAGAGCAGAATGGGTCCAGCACGGAAATGATTTTTTCCCGCTGATCCGGCAATCTTTGGAGCAGAGTGGAAGGCAGTCTAATGGCAGCCGGATCATCTTCGTCTTTTAGCAGGATGCTTAAGCCCTTTAGAACAAGATCAAGTTCTGAGTGCAGCAATTCATCGGAACCGGCTAAAATAATTGCCGCAGCTTCGTCCAGCAGCACGTTTTGAAGCTCTTCGGGAACCGGGCGTGAAAGCTCTTCTTGTATTATAATCCGTCCGTTTGGTTCGGTATAATCTTGCAGTATATTCTCAATGTCTTCAGCTATCCTCTTCACCAAAGCCTTAAAGCCGGCAAGCCTGGGTTTTAAATCCTTAATCTGTTCAGACGGCATATTTTTAGGCATTTCAAGCGCAGTAGGGTCTTCAAGTTCCAGACCGGGTTTGCCCATCACGACAGCCAATTGAGTAAGAATTCCTTGTGTGGAAATTGATAATGCCATGCGCTGAGCCAGGTGGACAAACACCACCCTGGAAACAGAGGAAATACCGTGAAGAAGTACATGCGTCCAGTCTTTAAGCATATCTGCTGTTACCTGCGACCTTTGATTTTTATGCTCGGAATCAGGTTCGGGTTTAGGTTCAGGCTTAAGCCCTCCTTTCAACCTTGAGATCAATGCCTGCACACCCTGCAATGTGGGGTGCGATGCTTCGAATACCTGCTTTAGCATAAAGTCAGCTTCTATGGCCATATCCATAGCTTTTTGTGTGTTGCGGGCAGATTCAAGCTGCGCATATAAAAACAGGACGTTGCCGGTATGAAAAGGATGCCCCATAATTCTGGCAATAGCTAAAGCCTGATCCATTTCTCTGCACGCCTGATTGATTTGCCCCATCTTTGCCAATGTCATTGACAGGTTTGTCCGGGTGGGAAGTGAGCTGGGATGTTCATCACTGCCATAAATTTCTTTTTTGATATTAAGTGATTTATTATAAGCTTCAACGGCTTCTTCATTTCGGCCCAGGTGAACAAGAGTGTTGGCAAAGCCTGCAAGTGAGGATGCATATTCTGGGTGTGTCACGGTCCCGTAAACCTGCCTTGTGATAGCTAATGATTTATTAAAAGACTCAACGGCTTCTTCGTGTCGGCCAAGATGAACAAGAGCAACTGCAAGACCATGAAGCGATGCGGCGTATTCCGGACGTACTTCGGTTGTGTATACCTGTTTTTTGAGAACAAGTGATTTATTAAATGCTTCAACGGCTTCTTCGTATCGACCTATATGATCAAGAGCATCAGCAAGGCCATGAAGCGATGCACTGTATTCAGGATGTACTTCCGTTCCATAAATCTGCTTTATTAAAACAAGTGATTTGTTATAAGCCTCAACTGCTTCTTCGTGTCGACCTAAGCTGATAAGAGTGTTGGCAAGACCTTGAAGAGATGAGACGTATTCAGGGTGTACTTCCGTTCCATAAACCTGCTTTATGATAACAAGTGATTTGTTATAAGCCTCAGCTGCTTCTTTGTATCGGCTCATGTGAACAAGAGCGTCTGCAAGAGCGTGAATCGATACGGCGTATTCAGGACGCATTTCTGTTTCATAAACCTGCTTTATGATGAGGAGTGATTTATTATAAGCTTCAACGGCTTCTTTGTGTCGTCCAAGGTGATCAAGAACGCTGGCAAGACCGTGCATTGATGCGGCGTATGAAGGATGAGCTTCTGTTTTATAAACCTGCTTTGTAATAGATAGTGATTTATTATAAGCTTCAACGGCTTCTTCGTATCTGCCCAGGTTATAAAGGGTGCCTGCAAGACCGTGAAGTCCTATAGCCTCGGTAATGCCTGATGCCTCGCGTTTACGGGCGGATTCAATTACTTCCTGAAAATCTGCGGTGGAAAGCTCATACCGGCCAAGAGCATTATGAAGATTGCCTCTTATTGTCAAAAGATTTTCCGCTAAATCGCTTGCCGGGCAAAGGGCGATAACTGAATCCAGCACCTGCCCGCATTCGGCATAACGATGAGTAGCATAATAATGGCTTGCCAGATCGGCAGCTGTAGGAGCTGCTATATCAGCTTTTTTGGCTTTTATCAGATGATAAAGTGCTTCTTCTGCAAAAACCAAACGCTTTTCAGTTTTGAAGGTGTCTTTGTACCATAGCCCGATACATAAATGGTCTTTGGGCAGGGCAGGGCCACAAAGTGTTTTCACACAGCTATTCACACTATCGTGCATTCCGTAAAATCTGCCGGAAAACTTTTTAATCAGACCCAGACTTTCAAGCCTTTGGGTTTGGTCTCCGAAAGTTTTTACCGCATCTAAGGGAGCAGGACATCTTAAGGCTGTTAAGATCCGCAACTGATCTTTTGCCGTATCATCAAGCCTTTTCAAGATGTGTGATAACATAAGATCTTCGTTAGCCGGTTTTGCATCTGTTTTGTACATGGCATCTTTAATCGCAGCTTTCCATCTTGCTTCTGAAATCTCATCTTCCGGTTTAAGAGGATCAAGAATTTCTTTAAACAGGCCTTCAAGGTAGATCAATGTTTGTGCATGGCCGTTTAGCCATTCTACAATTTTCTTTTTATGCGAACAGGGAATTTGCCGCAGGTATGGAAACCAGCGCATCATGCGTGCGATTTCATCTGCCCGCAGCAGGCCAACCTGAAAGCTGTTTTTTCTTTCAAGTTCTTTTAACAAATAGCGGGTTGTAGCAATAAGCGTGAGCGAGCCGCCATGAACAGCACCCGATGCTAAGATTTGCCACCAAGTTGCAATTTCGGAAGATCCCCAGGCGACAGAGTCGCTGTTTTCGGAATCCGGTTTTAACTGAAGCGATTCGGCATTATCCAGATAGATAAGCCAGGGCTCTTTAACATTAGCAATCATTGCGCCAAGCAATATATCAGAATTCTGATTGCGCTTGTGCGTTTCAAGTAAGCTTGCCAGGATATCGGGGAATCCATCCTGAAGCTGGTCTGTCATTTGCTCCCAAAGATCCTGAGCCGGATTTGCGGCTTTAACCGCACGAGCCGCATCAAGTACTATTATTTTGTCCTGATCTATTCTCAGTTTAGGGATCAGGTTAACTGCAAGAGCGGTTTTGCCTATACCGTTAATGCCATAAAGCACAAACATTCGCTGGCCTTTGACGTGGCTTTGCCTGAGCATCGCCAGATCCTTGCGCCTTCCGATAAAACCGCCTATGCCGGAATGCAGCATATCAAGAGAATGAACAGGCGATTTGCTTCGATACAGCTCCTGCCCCAGAGCGTAAATATCATCCGCAATAACTTTTACCGCAGTTTTTCCTTTAGTTATCGGGATATCGTTACCCCGCAGGTAAAGCGCCAGTTGCGCCCATCCGAGCGGGTAGCGATAATTATGATCTTTTTCTCCCAGCACCCCGGCCATAACGAGGCGGGCGCTTCGCACAGATTCGGTGAGCCGCTTACCCGAAGCCAATCCGCTATAAAAAGCTGTTTCCGCGCGGGTGGACAATTGATCTCCTGCCGGGCCAAAATAGGCCACAATGGCCGGGCACCCCTCCCTTTGCAGAGTGGTTGCAGTAGAAGGCCCTTTGCCTTTAACCGCGCTCAATTCGCTGTTTAGCCTATATCCTTGAGCTATTGGTGTAGAGGTTGGCGTGCCGGAAGCACCGTAACAGGATGCCAGATAAATAACCTGGGGCAAAACCGGCTGTTTGTCAACTGCCGCAGACCGCATTTCCGTTAGAAAATCTGATATAAGGATTTCGGCAATTTCGCCATTTTCATTTTCAAACAACAGAGTGCCGGGGCTACCGTGTCCGGCAAAATGAACCACAGTAGGGTTGATGTGCCGTACAGCCCGAACAAGGTCTCTTACAGTGCCAAGATCGGAAAAGGCAACCGCATCTTTTGTGGCTTGCTGCATGGAAAGAACAAGGCGGTAAGCTTCTTCTTCATATGCCAATGAATTTTGCCCCTCGTCATCCTCCGGAGCGGCGATATGTAATAACACTCTGAAGGCTGTAGTTTGAGGCTCAAAGCCAGGCACATTAGCAACATTGACTTCACGAACCACATCCAGACGGGCTTCTTTTACCGGAAAGCGGCCGTCTATGTATAGAAGCTCCCAGGGCAAAGACAGGATAGAATCCGCCCAATCGCTGCCAGCTACGATGCGCAGTAATGGTATGGTGTTGCGATTCATCGCATCCGCAAGGGTTTGCCGCCCTGTATCATCGAGAATGGAGGCAAGGCCGGTTCCGATGGTAACAGCGTGTTCATAAACAGCCATTTCCAAATCATTTTGTTTGGAACTCATGATTCCCTTGGCATCACAGGGCAAGGGCAGCCGGATCATTTTTTCCAACTGCTCAAGCGTTTGTATAAATTTTTCATCTTTAAATGCAAAAGCCGGTTCTGAAATTTCACGACCGTTTAAAGTAACTGTCATGTTTTCAGGAGATGTCTTGTCTTTTGAATGAATATTAAGGATTAATTCATCCGGCAGAGTATCAAGCTCGGTCATTTATATTTCCTTTGTAAAAAATCAATTTTGTAATTTTCCAGAGCACCGGTATTGTTAATACAGAGTATGTAAACCCAAGTAAACAATCTTTTAATATTTCAGAAGAGAAAATGGTCAAATTAGAACGTACATCCCCTTTTCTTGCTGAATTCGGGTTATTGTGTTAAGAAAGTCTTGTTTCTAAATTCAGAGATTATCAACCAGCAGTATCCATACGAATAATAATCAGTTTATTTCATATGATTGAACTTTTAAACGTTTCAAAAACATTTGACGGTGGCCACACCTATGCAGTCAGAGAACTGACCCTGCATGTTGATGAAGGGGAAACTCTCGTTCTTTTGGGCTCTTCCGGCTGTGGCAAAACTACAACTCTTAAAATGATTAACCGTTTAATTGAATCATCTTCCGGAATAATCAAGTTAAACGGAAAAGACATTAAAGGGATGAACCCTGTTAATTTACGCCGTAGCATTGGATATGTGTTTCAGGGTGTCGGGCTTTTTCCTCACATGACCGTCAAACAAAATGTGGATCTGGTTCCCCGCTTTCTTGGCTGGTCTGCCGAAGAAAGACAAAATCGGACAAATGAACTTCTTGCACTAGTGGGTTTGCCTGCCGAAGAATATGCAGAAAGGTTTCCCGCAGAACTTAGCGGAGGACAACAGCAAAGAGTGGGGGTTGCCCGCGCTTTGGCTGCAAATCCTGATTATCTGCTTATGGACGAGCCCTTTGGGGCCCTTGATGCTCTTACTCGTGAGACATTACAAAACGAGTTGTTGAATTTAAAAAAACATCTTAAAAAAACTATTATTTTTGTCACACACGACATTTTTGAAGCCTTATTGCTTGGAGACCGTATCGCTGTTCTGCACCAGGGAAACCTGGAACAGATTGGTGGAAAAAGAGAAATACTTGGTTCGCCAGCTACCAAATTCGTTCATGATCTTTTTTCAAAGCCTGCCAGACAACTTGCCGATATAAAGGATATACTATGACAGGTTCCGGACTTATTTGCAGCTTTGTGTCTGATCGAATGCCTGAGTTGTGGTTGCGCATCGGCGAGCATCTTATGCTTACAGGATTGTCCACTTTATTTGCTATCTTAATTGGCGTACCTTTAGGAATATTTATTTTCCGTTATGCAATTCTTCGTTCTCCGTTAATGGGTGTTATAGGTATTCTTCAAACAATACCCAGTCTTGCCATGCTTGTTTTTTTGCTTGCCATATTAAAAAAAATAGGAGCTGCGCCTGCACTTATTGCTTTAACTATTTATGCCCTTTTACCAATTGTAAGAAACACTCTTACCGGACTTGAAGGCGTACCTTCAAACTTGACAGAAGCTGCAAAAGGTATCGGGATGACCGCATATCAGGTGCTGAAACTGGTTCGGTTTCCACTTGCTGTTCCTGTTATAGTAGCCGGAATCAGAACAGCAGCGGTTGTTGGAGTTGGAATTGCCACTCTTTCCGCTTTTATCGGCGCCGGGGGTCTTGGCCAATTCATAAATCGCGGCCTTGCTCTTTCCGATACAAATCTTATCCTTCTTGGTGCTATACCGGCTGCAATTCTGGCAATGATTGTGGATTTTTCAATCGGAGGATTAGAGTGGGCTTTAAAGCCGGAAAGAAAAAGAGATAAAAATGGATCTTTTAGCGCAATTATCAGGCCCATAGTCTTTACGATGCCTTTTATTTTAATCCTTACAGGCATTTTGCCCAAATTCACAGCTTCTTTGCCTTTCTTTAATCAGGCTTCGTCTTATCTAAATAAAGATAAAACAATCAGAATAGGAACAAAAAATTATACCGAACAGATTATACTCGGCGAGATAATGGCTCACCGAAATTATTGTTGATCGCAGATTTAATCTTGGCGGCACCATGATATGTCATGGAGCACTGGAAAGCGGAGAAATTGATCTTTATGCCGAATACACCGGTACTGCTTTAACTGCAATACTCAATGCCCCGGTCATAGCAGATCCGGAAGATGTATTACAATTTGTGTCTGATAAGTATATGAAGCAATATGATCTGATGTGGCTCAAACCTTTCGGATTTAACAACACTTACGCCATTACTGTACGGGCAGCTGATGCAAAAAAGAACAAATGGAAACGGATATCGGATATTGCAGGATTTGCCCACAAGCTTGATGCAGGTTTTACATCCGAATTTGCTGAAAGGCCGGACGGATATCCGGGGATACAAAAAGCCTACAATCTATCATTTAAAACCATACGTGATCTTGATCCGTCTTTAATGTATGAGGCTATACACAACAAAAAAGTTGATGTAATTTGCGCATTCACAACAGACGGACGCATATAAGCTTACAAACTCATGCCTCTGCAAGATGACCGGAATTTCTTTCCCCCCTACAATGCCGTTCCTGTGATACGAATTGAAACATTGCAGAAGTTTCCGGAACTTAAAGAAACACTCGAACTCCTTTATAATACGATTGATAGCACTAGTATGCAACAGCTTAATTATGCAGTAGACGGAAAAGGACAAAGTCCCGCTAAGGTAGCAAATGATTTTTTAAAATCGGCAGGATTATTGGGAAATAAAACCACTCAATAAACCAGGCTGACTGTTTCACAAAAGCCGTATAGGCTTGTTATTTTATGTCAATACGCAATAACTTTAAATATAAATGGCATCCACCAAAACCCCCCAGAAGAAGCGCGGACACCTGCATCACTGTAGTTGAACCAAGGAGCCAGTTTCAAAACGTCCCATTTTGGCCGATCTCTGCGTTGGGCGAAAATTTAAATCCTCGAAATACTCCATGTATTCCTGCGGTTAAAATTTTCACCCGCCTTGACCTTGACCAAACTGAAACGTTTTGAAAGTGGCTCCAAGATAAAAAAAGCGGTTAAAGAAATAAATCTCCAACCGCTGTGTTATGATAAATAAGTTTAGTACATCACCTATATTCCCATATTGAAGCTTATTAGCCTAATATTTCAAGCCATATTATCATATCAAGGCTAAAAAAGTTTTTATATTTATTAAATTGTGCTATTTTACTTTAATAATAATAATTCAGGGAGGAACGATAAAGATGAGTCTTTCAAAAAACTTAAAAATATTGAGAAAAAAAGAGGACGGTCCCAAACCCAGCTTGCTGAGCATGCAGCATAAAAAGGGGTAAACTTATGAGAGCAATAGCATATAGCAATGCAAAAAAAATCTACGTGAGCTGATTCAGGATGTCTGCAAAAACTCGGAACCGACAATCATTGTCGGCAGCCAGTCTGAAGAACAGGCGGTTCTTGTTTCTCTGGATGATTTTCAGGCTATGGAAGAAACAGCCTATCTGTTAAGTTCACCTGCTAACCGGGCACATCTTGATAAATCTCTAAAGGAAGTAAAAGAAGTTAAATTTGTTGAGTTTTCTATAGAGGACTTATGAAGATTCTTTTTACGCAGGAAGCCTGGAAGGATTTTGAATGGTTTCTGAATAAGGATAAACGTTTGGCAAAACGGATCAAACAGCTTTTAAAAGACATCCTGCGCGATCCAGAAAATGGCATCGGCAAACCTGAAAGATTAAGCTTTCAATTATCCGGCTACTGATCAAGACGAATCAGCAAAGAACACCGGCTCGTATATAAAGTCGAAAAAGAAACCATTACCGTCATCAGTTCCCGGTATCCCTATGAATAAAATAAGGATGTTGATCTGATTGATATATCTATTCCCGCCCACCGACCCCAAAAAGGAAAAGCGTTTAAAGAAGAATTCTCCAACCGCCGTACGTTTGCGCTTCTCAATCACAATGTCGAGTAAACCGGCTCCTTCAATGATGACAATGCGCTCACGACTGGTCTTTTATTGACGCCTTGCCGCACGCGGCTACTACGTACCTGCCGTTTGCACCTTGTCTTCACTGTTGTCACCGGCCCCTCCAGAACCGTGCTCGCGCTATTTACGCAC
>JAHIFE010000122.1 GCA_018901125.1 Pseudomonadota bacterium
CAATTTCATTTGCAAATAATGACTCACTTTGGTCGGCTTGGGAAAATTTTCTAAATCGTAGAGAAATAAAGATCAATGCCTGATGATATTGGGCATATTTTTATCTTTTTGCGAAATGGGGTTTGGGCAACAGCCCGTTAATTAGTGATTAAATATTCACTGATCAAGATTTGGCTCTGATCTTTACTGTGATTTACTAAAGGAAGGGATGCATAGAAAATCAAGCATTTCGATTACGGCTGTGAGTCAATCAGTTTTGCGGGACGAACTTTTGGTTAAGAAAAACAATTTATTGCTCGTTGAAAGTGAAATGTTTAAATATTGAGAAAGTCCCTGATTTCCCGTGGATTGTGGGTCATGTCTAATAAACCTTGGTGCTGAAATGAAATGGGCTATTATAGTTACCCAACCCACGATTATCAATTTTGCAATATAACGGTTTATTCCCCGGCACGATTAGAAAGAAATTATGATGACCAAGACTATTGAATCAGCAAGTTCAGGATATTGCAGTTTTTGTGGTGAAACTCATTCCTTAGAACAGGGGAAGGCCAGAGAGTATTGTCTTGAATTGATGAAGACTCTGGAGGAGAAAGGGCGTATTGATTTTCATATTCCGGAGCAGCATATGGACCCACGTTTATCCTTGGATTATCTACTGGGTGAGGCAAGAGGGCAAATGTTCGGTGTGCTGGAGTGTCTGGATATGGATGGGCAACCTGTCATATTGAAGGCGTTTTCCGGTCAATATAATGGTGTTTGGAGTGTGGAAGGATGGGCGCCTCCGCTTTTGGATACGGGAAAATTTGAATTTTTGGTTTGTGATGTGGACAAACAGATCAAGGCTTTGGGAAGCCGGATTAATGGATTGTCTGAAGGGGCAGAAAGGCGGGAATTGACTCGCCAGCGGAAAAAATTGTCACAAAACTTGATGAAAGAGATTCACGCGCTTTACAATGTCCATAATTTCCGATCTGAAGTGAGATCGCTTTTTGAGTTTTTTGCAAACGGGGTCCCCACCGGTGCAGGGGATTGCTGTGCGCCAAAGTTGTTGAATGCAGCAGTGAAACAAAAATTGTTACCCAAGAGTCTTGCAGAATTTTTCTGGGGGAGAGCAAACCGTTCCGGTACCCGCCAGCAAGGAAGATTTTGTACTCCCTGTTCGGAAAAATGCCAGCCTATTTTGGGCTTTATGTTATGTGGGATCAAGCGATAAATGAGTCAGGAGATGTTTGAAATAGATATAATCTATCAGGATTCTGTTATCGTAGTTGTGAATAAACCTGGTGGACTTTTATCTGTTCCTGGGCGGGGGCCGGATAAACAGGATTGCATTGTGAAGCGAATACGGAACCTATTTCCCGATTGCATTCCCCAACCATCGGTTCATCGTCTGGATATGGATACATCCGGATTAATGGTTCTGGCTTTGACAACGGATGCACATAAAAGTCTATCCGGTCAGTTCGAAAACCGGACGGTAAAGAAACAGTATCTTGCAGTGTTGGAAGGCATTGTTGAGAAAGAACAGGGTGAAATTAAGCTTCCCTTCCGATTAGATATTACCAACAGGCCATATCAGATTTATGACCCTGTATACGGTAAATGGGGGGTAACCCTTTGGGAGAAAAGAGTGGTCACAAATTATCAAACACAAATTCTTTTTACCCCGATAACGGGCAGGACTCATCAGCTACGAGTCCATGCATCCCACCCCATGGGATTAGGGTGCCCGATTGTGGGCGATCGGCTTTATGGTCATGGCAAACCAGGCGAGCGTTTACTTTTGCACGCCTCTTACCTAAGCTTTCAGCATCCTGATAATGATAAAACCCTCTGCTTTGAGAGCCCCTCATGGTTTGAAGGTGATTAGCGACATTTGGAAAATGATCTGTGTCAGGATCTGTGTCAAACTTGATTAGTGATTAAGAAGAATTAATAGGGCCTCTGCTTTTAAGAGACGGGACATCCTTTAAATATCTATCTTTGCAAAGTAGTATGGAGGTAATTAAAAAAGAAAGCAGGGATAGAAGGAAGAAATTATATCAATTTATCTCTTTAGTTGGTTTCTTGTGGGATAACATAAAACAAACAGGCAAGCAATTTAACATTGAAAAAACAGTTCCGTTGGTAGTATTATTGAATGGGTTAAAAAGCAGTTCAGACTGATAGATCTTTCAGGAAACGTGTAGATGGACTTACTCTTATAATGAATAAAGGGCTAAAACGGACTTGATCATCATTTATATGATTTGAGTAAGGCTTGCTGAGTGGGCCGGACGGCATCCGGCCCACGATTGCTTCAGAGGATAAAATAGCGGTTATTGTTTCTCAATTATTATTCCGGTTAAAATTCATCCACTTCTTCCAGTTATTCCAGGGCGGTTCGGGCTTTCTGCAAACCCAATTTGAAGCATCGTTCACGTCACCGCCAAGAAACTCCGACTTTTGAGGATAGGGGCAAAGCAAATAAGTCCGGGGTACCGCCGGCGGACTGGATTTCGGCTTAAGTGCTTTCGGAGGTTTTCCATTCTCAACCCATCGCACCGCGGCCTCCAGTGCTTGTTCATAAATATCATTCGGCGCAGCTCCCGGCCCGCCCCAACCATGAAACACACCTGGTGCAAGAAACAATCTGGCGAAGGTTTGCGTGAGGCCATACCCATGGTTCAGATCCGCCAGTTCATCGTAGAAGCGGATAGTGTCGCCGACAGCAATAGCGTTATCGCTCACACCATGAAAGATTATCATTTTGCCGCCGCTTCTCCTTAGTCCATCCAGTTCAGAGGGTTCCTGAGTTCCTGATCCAGGAAACACCTCTGCATAGGTTTGCGCCCAGTCTAAATAATCCGGCGGGTAATCGAAGTCGAACTCTGTAAGAAAGTCATAATCCGGTCCATACAATCCCATTGATGAAGTATTAAAACACTGCAACACTCCCGGTAACCCATCCCATGTATCAGGAGGTGTCATTCCGATAAGAAGCATAGACCATCCGTTGGGATTAGTGAGTGGAAATCCTGGATAATAAGTCTTTCCGTCAAAGCTTATTCCGCCCGTAATGATATCAATTGTCTGTAACTGCAAGGGAGTAAAAATACCGAGCGAGGCAGGGTCAAAATTGATTTTTGTAGGATCCCAGACAAGTCCGTCTATCGCACCGTCCGAACCGTCGAACTGTTCTACTATTGCCGCTTCCAGCTGTTCGGTCTCTTCGGGAGAAATCCATGCTTCTGGATTATCCATAATAAAGCTGGCGATTTTGCCGAAGAAAATTTGGTTGTAAGAGTTAAGCCCCGGCCAACCGACAATATAACCATCAAAATCTTCCGGATAATGAATTGCCGAGACCATCCCGCTACGGCCACCGCCTGACCCTCCAATAATATAACGGTACAATTTTTTTGAGGCGCAATTTTTCTTTTTTTTGTAATCAAGCCCGTAGTAAGCCTTTGTGATAGTTTGCGTTATAACTGCACTAAGGTGGACACCCCGCTGGTCATGATCAAAGGCCTTGGTCCGATTCCATGCGAATCCGTATTCACATCCCGATGTCTGGCTTCCTGTATCGGAGGTTGCGACCGCATAGCCATCAATTAAGCGCTGGGCAGTGTTATGGTAAAAGCCATACACAGGATCTGTGATAGGATCGTGGAGATATCCCGCCGAGCCGCCAAGAGCGCTGAAGATATACCGATTGCTGAATTTGTCAGGAAGAGAGACCCTGAAGTTGACAATGCCGTCTTCGACACCTGGTCCATGTGTAATGACATTGCCGTCGACAAGGCAGAACGGCATCGGAAAGTTATCTCTTGTCTCCTTTTTCGCATTATAAATAGTTATCTCGGATTCCGGCGGAAAAAGTGCCTGGATAGCCTCAATCTCACACTCGATACAGGGGCCGGGCTGAGACGATTTTGCAGAGGTTGTTAATGGTACGCATAGAATGTACAGCATAGCCACAATGGTTGCGATGAATATATGAAATATCTTTGCTTGACGTATCCTCATTGATTTGTTGATTTTGTTTTGAAAAAATTTGCTGCGCTTGTCGATTTTAGATATAACCAGAATCCCCATTTTGCCTCCTTTTGTTAAGTTAAACAAATAGTTTTGAAGCAACTAACAGCACGGAAGATAAAATAAGTTTGATATTGAAATGAAAAATTAGATGCGGATAGCTTCTGTTGTCTGGATCTTGTAAAGGAAAAAACATACATTAACTTAGGACTATATATCCGGGATTTGGGGTAAAAATTAAGAAATTTTGAGATATTTACTCCTGACAGTATACCCCGATTATGTCAGGAGCAAGGCATGCATACTTTAAGATATTCCGGCATGGTTTAACCTCGCATATTGGTTGACAGGTTAAAATGTTAATGCAACGAGCCACTTTAAATAAGGATATATGATTGCCATGATAGTGATAATTGTTGTACTTGACAAATATCCCCACTCTCAATTAAATTTAAAAAAATGATATTTTAATTAATTATTACCGTTTCTTTGCGAAAGTATAAGTTGCCTATGGTTTTAAAACCACGACCAAAAATGTCGCCAATATGCTCCGCCAGGATGGCAACAGGCGAGCTTAGAATTTATAAATCGCTTGGCTCTTTACTCAGAGTTTATCGGCAGTGGCGAGAGATGAGTCAGGAGACTTTGGCAGAATCTGTCGGCGTCAGTGTACGTGAAATACAGAGATGGGAGGCAAACAGTCGTCGTGCCCACATCGATAGCCTTCATGATTTTTCTGAAGCGACCGGTATCCCAATGCAAGTGCTTGCCGCTCTGAATATTGACCAGCCAATTTGGTATTCTCTGCGAAAAAGACGGTTTGCCTATTCTAAACTTGATGAGGTTCAGTTCATCAAATTTTTCAGCCATAATTCCTATAAGTGCTCACAATCGCCCGAAGAAATTATCATTCACAATGACCGCATTACAAATGACAAGCAGATTAAACAGATCCTTTCTTCTCATCGCGATATATATGGAACGGAGATGTCGGTGGGAGCAGACGTGATAAAGGCAGCGGCAAAAATTATTCCGGAGTTCAATCGGATAGTCTTCGACCATTGGGGCCATTATGCGGGTCATACGGTATGTTTACCCATCAAAATGGACATATATCAAAAACTCAAGAAACATAAGGTTTTCGAGTTTAATCTGACGGCCGGAGCCATGAGTGACATTATTGCCTTGCACGAAGGGGTGTTTTACTTTTATTCAATATTTATATCCAATATAAGTGTCGCTCAATCAATCGTTGCCAATGTATATCAGTCTCTTTGCACCCAAAAAATAAAGCGACCGGAAAAATATCTTATGGTGCGCGCTGCCACCACGACTGAGGTTAAAGAGATCTATGACAATATCGGTGCCAAAGTGGTATTCAGCCGGAAATTGAAGAAAGAACATATGACGACTGAAATTGTACCAACAATGTATGAAGTGAAGCTGGATGCTGAAATAAGACGTATTTTAAATCATGCCCCCTTTATTGACTAACCCGAATGTAGGGAAAAGGAGTCAGAAAGGAATAAAGGAAAGCGCATTGCTGCAATACTTCCCAGCACAGGCGAACGGTATATAAGCACAGATCTTTTAAATGAATTTTTAAATAAATACCTTGAATCTTTAAGCAGCCTTGCATATAAATTTTGGCATACAGCTTGTGCGCATAACCGAATTATTGTATCTTACCTTTGTAGTTATTATCTCCAAACACAAGTTCTTCAAGGATTTCTATACGCACATTCTGGTTTCGTTCAACATAGCATTTTAAGCTCAGCGCGCAAAACTTTTTGCACACAGGGTCATCAATTGAAAAACTACCGTAGCAGCCTATGTGGTTATCCAATATTTTTTTTTCTTTGCAAACCTTTTTCATTTTTTATCCTTTTAATTCCAGCAACCTTATCATTTCATCGTGTATTTTACCGTTTGTTGCAAGAATTTCTGGTTTATATATATCAAACGAATTTCCGGAATAATCAGTAACCAAGCCCCCTGCTTCTTTTGCAATAATTAAGCCAGCTGCTGTATCCCATGGCTTGAGATCCTGTTCAAAGAACCCTTCAAAACGTCCAGCTGCTGTATAACATAAGTCCAGAGCTGCCGAACCTAGCCTCCTCAAACCTTGGGATGCTTTGAGACAGTTAAAAAAACGAGTCTGTATATCGCCTATAATCTCTTTGAAATTATAGGGAATACCTGTTACAAGCAAGCTGTCTGAAAGCTTTTGGGTTTTTGAAACATGTATGGGAATACCGTTTAACTGCGCTCCTTCACCTGATGATGCTGTGAAAAGCTCCCCAGTTACAGGATTTAAAACTATTCCTGCAACAATATCACCATTAAAAGCAAAGGCTATAGAAACGGCAAAAATTGGAAGATGATGAGCAAAATTTGTCGTCCCATCAAGAGGATCAATAATCCATAAGCATTCTGCGTCCCCCTTTTCAAGGCCACTTTCTTCCGCCAATATTGCATGGGATGGAAAAACTTTTTTGATGGTTTCTATTATTAACTTTTCGGACTCGGTGTCTGATTCCGTAACAAGATCTATAGAACCTTTCTTTTTAATTTTAGGAATCTTGTCAAAATTTTCTTTCAGAACTTCGCCGCCTTTATATGCAGCTGCAATACCAATTCTTTTAATCAGGTTTATATTCATATCGGGAATCTTTTACATTTGTTTATTTGCTTATGTCAAACCAATTATCCTAAATATAGGACTAACAATCTTTTTTACAACCCCCTTAGTCCCCCTTTACTAAGGGGGAATTTTCTTTTCTAAAGGGGAATTCATAGGCACGGTTAATTTCTAATCCGCTTTAATTCCCCCTTAATAAAGGGAGGGCAGGGGGGTTGTTTGCATTAGCAAAACAACTCTGTATCCTGTACCGAAACGGATTGTATGGATTGTTCCATTTTTTCTATAAGTTCTGAAAGAGTCGATTTGTTGTTCGCTGAAATGCTGATTGCGTCAAAAAAACGACACATTCTTTGCACTGTGCTTTCATCAACTATATCCTGTTTGTTAAATATTCGTATTGTCGGAATATTGTTTAACTCCAGATCCGATATTATTTTTTCAACAGATTCAATCTGGTCCTCAAAACGTGGGTTGCTTAAATCTATAACATGGAGCAGAAGATCTGCATTGTTTAATTCTTCAAGAGTTGCTCGGAAAGCGACAAGTAAATCTTTTGGTAAATCTTTTATAAAACCTACCGTGTCGGTTATTATTACTTCGGTATCTCTAGGAAATTTCAGACGCCTGCTTGAAGGATCGAGAGTTGCAAAAAGTCTTTTTTCAGCAAGAACGCTGCTTTTTGTAAGGGTATTTAACAGAGTTGATTTGCCTGCATTGGTATAACCTATTATTGAAATAACAGGCAGGTTTTTCTTGGTTCGTTTTGCTCTTTGTTGTTGTCGATGCTGTATCACCAGCTCCAAGTCTTTTTCAACCTGGCCTATACGTTTGCGAGCCAGTCTTCGGTTTAACTCAAGTTTTGTTTCTCCGGGACCTCTTCCTCCTATACCGCCGGTTAAGCGGGACATGGCAGTGTTTTTGGTAACCAGGCGGGGAAGCATATACTTTAGCTGGGCAAGCTCCACCTGGAGTTTTCCTTCTTTTGTTATAGCTCTTTGTGCAAAGATATCCAGAATCAACTGGGTTCTGTCTATCAGCTTGATAGCTATTTGATCGGTTATAGATCTTATCTGCGAAGGATTCAGTTCCTGATCAAAGATTATAATGGAAGCGCCTTTTTGGAGAGCAAGAAGAGACAGTTCTTCAAGCTTTCCATGTCCCATCAAAAATCTAGGGTCAGCTTTACTTCGCTGCTGTAATATACATTCAATTACTTCTATGCCGCCCGACAAAGCAAGTTCTTTCAATTCATCCATTGATTCTAAAGCTTTGTCTTTAGGATCTGTTGATACACTCACAAGAATTGCTCTTTCCTGCGTTGTCCCTGTAATTGGTGCCGACCGCTTCGATTGAGCAAGGCCGGATTCTATTTCATGGATTAATTCAATACAGCCTATGTCAAGCTGGCTTGGCTTTAGAGGAAGAAAAATATTATAATTAGCGCTATCCTTTTCCGGCTGTATATGCCCGACATGTATTTCATAAGGCTCGCCATCTTTTGTCAATGTAAGGGCTGCAATCATATCCAGTCTCAAAAGAGTAAGGTCTGTAAGGTCATCTCTTGACAAAGCCTCGTTTTTCATATGAACATGTACGCACCTTAAGCCTATTAATCGTTGTTCAGCAGTTCTGTAATCGCTTAAATCAGGTATTACAATACGTTTGTTATCTCCCACAATAACAGAGGTTATCCTGCCCCGGCGGTCTATTAGAAGTCCTGTCTGACGACGTATTTCACCTGTAATAAGACAGAGTTCACGCGCAACTTCAGGAGTGATAATAAACTCGGGGGGGATGCGGCGGCGGTATAGATTTTCAAGTCTTCTTATCTGGTCGGGCTTAAGACCTGATGTGTTACCAATAAGTTTTTTCATTTTATAAGTTTAAATAAGTTACTTCGTTTTTTAAAATCAATTGTATTTTATACTCCGAAATTGCCTGTTCAACACAAATTAACCGGTCTTTTCCGAACATCTCATGAGCTTTATTTATAATAAGTATATATTCGGCAAAATCAATATGTGTAATAATGATTCTTCCCTTCAATACCTTCAGATATATTTATATGTTTTTACTTCGTTATGACCTAATATATTCTTGACAATAAAGGTTTATCGTATAATAAAACCAGCTTCATATCATATTAATAAATTCTCACCAAATATGTTGGGATATGTTTTTCATATAATATCATGGCCGATAAAAAAGTATCACTTAGAAAATTTATATCCCGCGAATTTCTCAAAGCGGCTCTTTTGCCCCTTTTTGTTATTGCAGTTACTTTGCTGAGTTTATATTTTTTAATGAATTTTTATCTGCTCAACAAATCGGTAAAAATTCTTGGCGATGACCGACTGTCCCATCTTATAGAAATTACCAAAAGCCAAACCCTAATCATTAGTGAGCAACTGCACTCTGTTTCCAACTTATCCCTGATTTTCCAATCAGAAACAACGCGGTTTTATAATTACCCCTACCAATTCCCATTGCCAAAGCATATTCCCAAGTTTGGCTTTGCAGCAAATGGCGTTTATTATAAACAAGAAAACAACGGGGGTTGCAGCCTTTTTTATTCTTCACTGTGGCCAATTGGTCCCAAAGAAAAAGAAAAGGCATTGAGGAGTGAATCCCTTGATCCTTTGTTTAAAGAAACTTATCATGCAAACAAAAACATAGTGGCAGTCTATTTTAATTCTTTCGATTCTATGAGCCGGTACTACCCGTTTTTTGAAGATGTTTTTAATCAATTGCCTCCGAAAATGAATATCCAAGATTATAACTTTTACTATCTGGCTGATGCAAAACACAATCCAAAACGCGGTCCTGTTTGGACTGAGGCATATCTTGATCCCATGGGTAAGGGATGGATGATATCCTTTATTGTGCCGATATATCGAGCTGATTTTCTGGAAGGAGTCGCAGGGATAGATATCACCATAAAAAATTTTATCGACAATCTTTTAGAACTCCAGCTGCCATGGGAAAGCCACGCGTTTCTGGTAGATGCAAAGGGGACAATCATGGCTATGCCCCCGGATGTGGAAAAAATATTCGGTCTGATTGAGCTGCATAAGTATACTTACAAGGGAAAAGTTATGCAGGATACATATAAGCCTGAAACCTTTAATCTTTTAAAATCAGTTCACTCCGATGCGGCTGGACCCATCACAAAATTATTACAGCAAAAAGAAGGTAGCGTGGAGTTTCCCTTAAACGATCATTACTATGTACTCAGCCAGCATACTGTCCCCGAAACCGGCTGGAAACTCATGGTGATTGCAGATAAAGAAACGATATTAAGTCCCGTTTCAAAGCTGGAGCGCCAATCAAGACATATCGGATATGTTATAGCTGGTTTTATCGTAATATTTTACGTTGCGTTTCTTTTATATCTTCTAAGAAACACCCGGCGCATGTCCGAAAACATAGCAGAGACTGCCGGTGGTTTGTCGAAGGCAATTCAACGTCTTGGCGCGGGTGTTTATGATACACAAATAAAACAAAGCAATGTAATTGAGATGGATGAGCTGTCCAGTAAATTTGAATCCATGGCCCATGATTTGAAAACGTTGCATCAAAATATGGAATCTGAAATTAAAAATGCAAACGAAGCGAAAACAGCTGCAACTCAAGCGGAAGAACGACTTATAGAACATCAGAACCATCTCGAGAAAATAGTAAAAGTCAGAACCAATGAACTCACTGAAACAAATAAAAAACTTAAGGAAGATATCACTAAACGCGAACAGATTGAACAAAAGCTAGATCTTGAGCGCAGGCAGTTGCTGTCTGTATTCGACAGTATTGATGAACCGATATATATAAGCACTCAAGGCACATATGAACTGTTATATGCCAATGAAGCTTTTAAAAAATATTGGCCGGACCCTGTTGGTAAAAAATGTTATAAGGTTTTGCATAATTTGGACTCTCCGTGTTCGTTTTGCACTAATGATATTATTTTTGGCGACAAAACGGGCCAGCCTCACATCTGGAAATTCAATAACATTATAACTGGAAAATGGTTTAGATGTATAGATAAAGCCATCCAATGGCCTGACGGACGAATAGTTCGTTATGAAATGGCCATCGACATAACCGAACAGGAAAAAGCATCTGAAGAAAAGCAGCAGCTCATAGACCGGTTAAGACGCGCTGAGAAAATGGAAGCTCTCGGCACCCTTGCCGGAGGCGTTGCACACGATCTCAATAATATCTTAGGCGGAATTGTGGGATATCCGGAACTGATATTGCTGGATATGCCTTCCGACAACCCTTTAAGAACATCGATTCTGGCTATTCAGGAATCAGGATTGAGAGCTGCAGCTATTGTTCAGGATTTACTGACATTGGCAAGAAGGGGGGTTGCTTTAATGGAATTAACTAATATCAATGATGTTCTTACCGCTTATCTGGCATCCCCGGAACATGAAGTGCTGCATCAAAACACTATGATCACTTTCAAAATGAAATTATCTGAAGATCTATTAAACTGTATGGGTTCTTCTGTGCATTTATCCAAAGTTATCATGAACCTTGTTTATAATGCAGTTGAAGCAATGCCCAATGGAGGCGAGGTTAATATTTCAACTCACAACCAGTATGTTGATAAGCCTTTAAAAGGGTATGATGAGGTAATAGAAGGTGACTATGCGGTATTAAAAGTAAGGGATTCCGGGATTGGTATTCCTGCAGAAGAGCTGGATAAAATTTTTGAACCGTTTTTTACCAAGAAAAAAATGGGCAGGAGCGGAACCGGTCTGGGTATGGCGGTTGTCTGGGGAACAGTGAAAGATCACAAGGGTTACATTGAAGTAAAAAGTACTGTGGGAGAGGGCACAACCTTTGAAATATATTTGCCCTCCACTCGTGAAATAATGGAAAGCAAAAAGGTTCTGCATAGTTTTCGCGAATTTAGAGGCAATAATGAATCCATACTGGTCATAGACGATGTAAGAATACAAAGAGAAATTGCCGTTGATATGCTTACAAAACTTGGATATGATGCCAGTTCTGTTTCAAGCGGCGAGGGAGCCGTGGCCTATCTGGAATATAACAAAGTTGATCTGTTGATATTGGATATGATCATGGAGCCAAATATAGACGGACTGGAAACATATAAACGCATTCTTAAAATCCATCCCGGACAAAAAGCTATTATTGTCAGCGGGTTCACAGATACGGTTGTTATAAGAGAAGCTCAAAAACTTGGGGCTGGAAAATATGTTAAAAAGCCTTATACTGCCAATGAAATCAGCCGCGCAGTAAAGGAAGAACTAAATAAATAAAGGTACTATGACAGAATTCAAATTTTCAATCTCTCTGAAAGTCCGTATTGACGATGTAAATTACGGGAACCACGTTGGTTATCAGATCTATTTTTTATATTTTCAACAAGCCCGTATAGCATACCTTGCTCAGTTCGGTTATTCAGAGCTGAATATAAACGGGTATGGAATGATTATATCAGAGGCAAATTGTAAGTATAAACAGGAACTGTTTTTCGGAGATGACATTATTATAGAATGCAGAGTCAGTGAATTGAAGTCAAAAATGTTTATAATGGATTACCGGATTTCTAAAGCCAATAAAGTTTGCGCTTCTGGGTATACAACTAATATGTGTTTTGATTATAACAAAAAGAAAGTCGTCAGTCTGTCTCAGGAATTTATAGATAAAATAAAAGAATTCGAAGGTGTTGAGTATAAATAGCGAATAAGAAACATTCAAAATTGATACCATCGTAAGAAGTCAAAAAACCCTTTTTGCACGGTGGACAAGGATCTGTTAAATTTAAGCAGTTCCACCCTCATCCCATGCCGGTGCTAACTCGGCCTGTTGTTGGACTTTTACTACATAACGGATCTTCCCCCATTAAAGAAACGAACTATGGCATATAACGATTTATATTTATTATCGTTTTCTCTCTGATGTTAGCATTTTCTTAGTGTACACATTTGCCGTCCGTGATGGAAGAACGGATGGCAGACTTACCA
>JAHIFE010000019.1 GCA_018901125.1 Pseudomonadota bacterium
AATTACCCGGAGCATGGTGGAAAGAAAAAAACGCTGAACACATGCTTGCATTAAGAATAATTCGAGAGAACAACGAATGGAATAAATACTGGGAATGTAGTAAAGCTGCATAAATATTCCCCAACAGTTTTAATTACACCCCTACAGGAACTAAGAATTGACACCGGAGCTATATTAGGATATTTATCAGATGCGGTTTTTTTGGCGCAGGCACTCCCCACAAACAAAAGGAGAATTGTACATGACGAAAGCAGAATTAGTTGATGCAATAGCAGCCGATGCAAAAATAACAAAAACTGTTGCTGTTGCAGCTCTGGATTCATTTACTAAAAATGTCACTAAGGCATTAAAATCGAAAGATGGTAAAGTTACTCTTGTTGGTTTCGGAACGTTCTCAAAAGCAAAGCGTGCTGCTCGGAAGGGCAGAAATCCCCAGACCGGTGCAGAAATCAAAATTAAAGCACGAACCGTTGTAAAATTTAAAGCAGGAAAAAAGCTAAAAGAATCCGTGTAGGCCAGAAAACAATTTTTCCGCCAAAAAAGCCGCAACTTTTAAGGAAATCATCCACTACTAAAGAGAAAATAGTATGAAATTCCATACTATTTGTACAAATCTTTCAGTACAAATTTAAATTCCATAATATTTCCTTCATGCAGTGCCTCAATATTGTATTCTATACCCTCTTCTTTTGACAAAAGGCCCCGCACTCCATCTACGCCACCTAATGAATTGACATTAACTCCGTTTATCTTTCTGATTATATCACCTTTAATAAAACCTGCTTTTGCAGCGGGAGTTTTGGGGGCAACAAAAAAAATTTCGGGAAAACCACCTTCACCTATTCCTATTAAAAGACCACTTTTATCTTCAGGAAAATTTTGCTCAAAATCTTTTCCCTTTTCAATTATTAGCTGCTGTTTTTTATAATCAAGATATATCACAAAATGTCTGAGAAGGTTATTTCCCAGATTGCCGATGATTTCCCTGCTGTCATTTGAGCCTTTGCTTTTGTTCAGCGGTATATTTATAAGAGGATTTAAAACCTTATAACCTCCCAGTTCCATGGATTTAAACCTGACCGTTTTCTCAGCATGCTGTCCTCCCAAATCTGCACTTACCCTTTCAAGACCTTTTAAACCCAAAATATTATTATCTTTGGCATACGGATAATGAAAAGACACATCAAAAGCACCAATATCAAGAGACCATTTGCCTTTATATTTGTCATCAACAATTACAGGTACAGCAAACATTTTTTCTCTCAAGGGCGCATCGATTATTTTACCAGGTCCATTATATTTAAATTTATCAGGATGATATAAAGATAAAGCTTTGGAGGCATAATCTATTTTAACGACAAATCTCGACAGAAAATCATGCCCAAGTATTCCCACAACAGTAGAGTCATATAGACTTTCTGAAAGGCCTTTATAATAAAAAATTTTCTGTGGATTGAACCGGATATCTCCTACCCGATAAGAAGGAAGTGTAACAAAAGAGAAAACAAAAATACTTGCAATACCGAACCCTTTAATTTCTCCTTCGGGTTTGAGCCCAAGTTTATTAGCATAATCCGCATCAATGATAGACATGCTTGCACCGTTATCCAACAGCCAGAGCCTTTTTTCACCATTTATAGTTACAAATAGATAGATATTGTTCTCAACAAAATAAAAAGGAATGTTTTCCGAGTGTTCTCCGTTTTCAAACTCAAAATCCTTTACGTCTTTTTCCGGAGGTTCGAAAAGAGCGCTGTTAATTTTAATATTAAAATCATATCTGGTAAGCTGAATGGTTTCTTTCTTTTCTCGTGGAAAAATTTCGGTCTCTTCATGAAACGGATGAATGATACCGTCTATATTCCGGTAGTCGGAAAAGAGCGTGCGTATTTCAAAATCTGGTTGTTTTGCAATCGCTTTGACAAGGTAATAATTGTTTTTATTGAAAAAATAGAATGTGATGTCATCATTTATTATGTTTGCCATCTCAACCACATGGCAGTCAACTTCCCCGATCTTTTTCTCCCCGTTATATGTAAAAATAAAATTCTTTGTGCCTTGCCTCGCATGATCATAAACTTCAAGAAGAGCCTTTAGCCTTCTTCTTTTAAGTGTCTCTTCATCCCTGTGTATCTGCACTTTACCATTTGGATCTACAGACCAGCTTTGTTTGCCGTTATCACCAAAAGTCTGTTTTATTACTTTGTAATCTTCTTCGAGCCGGTATTTCAAAGGAGTTTCTTCCCAATTTCTGAATGTGCCAACAAGTCCGTCAAAAGTATTATTTCCTTCAGCATATCCCGATGTTATGCTTTTAAGCCGTTCAAGCCCTCCCACTGCTTCGTAATGTTTTAAAAGAATTCCCTGAGGATCTACGTCGCCATCATTTGCGTAAGCGACTGCAAATAAAAGAATAAAAGCCAGAAATATTTCAGTTATTATTTTCTTTAATATAATCATTTTTTTGATTCTCCATACAAATATGGGAAAATTTAACTCTGTGACTGATTAGGGATTCGCCGGAATGACGATTTGTGGAGTTTTTTCGAAGCCGTCAATATTGGTTTTAATTAACAGGCTGTGTTGTATCTTGGTTTATCATCTGCTCCATAATCTGCTTATCTCGCATATGTGTGAATTTCTTTTGCAGACCATAGTCAAACGCAAATGAGGTATAACCAGCTATAAAGAGTGACATAAATATGGCTACTATCCAGGTTTTTAAAACCCTCCAGGCTAATAACGGAGAGGATTTCCCAAAAAATTCTTTTAATATCAAGACGTTATTTTTTTTCAGAATATATATGCATAAATACATGACAATAGCATCAATGATATATAATATTGAACACATAATACATATGGCTTTAAGCACCACAAACGATATAATAGCTTCATAGGCACAGAACAATACCATGACGAAAAGCATAAGGGATATATAGGTATACGCAGCCTTTAAAGCCTTAATGCGAAAGAGATGGGCGTTAAGCAGGAATAATAAAACAAATAGATGAGCAAAAAGCCCTAGTGAAGCCACAGGTATGCCCATAAAGCGGGATGCATCGCTTTTGGCAACCTTGTCACAGTCAAAAGTCTCATTTATTGAACAAAAACTTTTTGTGGAAGGTTGTACGATATTAATATAATGGTGATGGTAGGTAAGATATCCGGAATTAACAATACCTACAAGAAGAAGCCATAAAAATGCTGCTGCCCATTTTGTATTTATTGCCTGTTTTCTGCCGGTTTGAAAATCTGCTATAGTCATAAATATCTTTCGCATTTCCTAATTTGAACTGTAGCAAATACAGTTAGCGCTATATGTTTTACACATTATTTTGTAATCAGCTATGAGCCTACTTCACACTTCAATATTTTTATTGATAATATCATAAATCAATATTTCAAGCTGTTATTTATAATGCTCAAACAAATTAAAATCAAAACACTTAAGCCTCAAATCAAACAAACTTAGAAACACCATATATATAAAAAAGCCGGATCAAATTGTTGGCAGACAAACGTTTGTCTGGTTAGACGTTTTTATTGGATAAGAGTCCTTCGTTAAGCTGAGTTAGTTGTTGATGCTGATATTATTCATTTTTTAAAATTAATATTTAAGCTTGTGTGCTATAATCGAACAGATCTAACTAGTTAGAGGGACATATAGCAGGTTAAAATTGAAATAGGTTATAAATCAAAACCAAGTAAATTACTTTTTGAAATACTTATCAGATACCAAGAGCATTATCAAGAAGTAATTTATCAGAAACGCCTAAATTTTGAATTATAAAATCGGTGCTATTCGGAGAACGATAGTAATACATTAAACCATATCAGGGTGACGCAAAGCAGTGTGTAAGATCCTCGACGTAAAAAAAAATAGTTGTCAGGTTTATATTTGATTGTTAAAAATAATATCTTTTGAGCCAGTTTCAAAACGTCCCATTTTGGCCGATCTCTGCGTTGGGCGAAAATTTTAATCCTCGAAATACTCCATGTATTCCTGCGGTTAAAATTTTCACCCGCCTTGACCTTGACCAAACTGAAACGTTTTGAAAGTGG
>JAHIFE010000123.1 GCA_018901125.1 Pseudomonadota bacterium
AAACGTCCCATTTTGGCCGATCTCTGCGTTGGATGAAAATTTTAATCCTCGAAATACTCCATGTATTCCTGCGGTTAAAATTTTCATCCGCCTTGACCTTGACCAAACTGAAACGTTTTGAAAGTGGCTCCCTTGTAATAGAAATCTAAATCAAAGTTTTTTTGTTTATTTTAATGATTGAAATTAACAGCGCTAATAATACCATCCAGCTTTTGCAGACCATTGTCATCTGTATAAGTCAATCCAAACAACAAAGCATATCCATTCATTATTGTTGCATATTGCTTTTGTCGGATGGTATTTGTACCCATATCTATTTGAATTTCGAGCACATCAAAATTGATTCCATCTATTTGTTCCTCGTAAATTTCTTTTGGGTATGATACTTTTACTGCGCTTGCTTCCAGCATTTTTTTCGTATGGAAATGGTAGTCTTTGCCTCGAACGATACCTGGAAGATGTTTTACCTTCTCTGCCATTAATATTAAATTCGGGTTGGAGTTTGTCGATGAGCCTGGCGGCTGTTCAGATGCGAATAAAAGATTTAAACTATCCAAATCGGCTGCCTCCAAAGCTGCATTTAAGTTTTTATCCTTGCCGGCAATAATTTTGCCACTTTTCTTCATGAACTCGAAACGAGTCTCATCATCCATCACATACCATGCTTCCGGTATTGTAACTTTTAATTTGAAATAAGAGTTAGTGTATACGCCCGATTCATATTTACCAAAATCTATCGCTTTTTTTGAATTGTTTTCACAACCCAATAAACAACATATTGTGAATATTGTTAATAAAACAATTATTGCATTTTTTGATTTCATAATACATCCCCTTTCCAAAAGCTGATTATTAAAATTGTATGATAAAACCACTATTCCAGACTATCGACAATGGCATCCAGCTCCTCCCAGCGCCGGTATGCGGCTGAGATTTTATCTTCTATGACTTGCAGACGCGCAGTGATATCAGAAATTTCTTCCTTGTTATTTTTATAGAAATCCGGGTTGGACATGTCTGCAACAAGCTGTTTATGCTCTGTTTCCAGGTCATCGATGGTTCGAGGCAGAATTTCTAAGTCCCGTTGCTCCTTGAAGCTGAGTTTGCGAGGTTTGTCCGGCTTGTTCCTGGCAGCACGCGGCTTGATGTTTTTTGATTCAGGCTTTGGCACAGATTCAACGTTCGGGCGTTGAGCCAACCAGTCATCATAACCGCCGGGATATTCCCGGATTGTGCCTTTACCCTCAAAGGCCAGAGTACTTGTGACAACATTGTTTAAAAAGGTACGGTCGTGGCTTACCAGCAAAAGCGTTCCGGGATACTCCAACAGCAGATCTTCCAGCAGTTCCAGGGTTTCGGCATCAAGATCATTGGTTGGCTCATCCATTACCAGTACATTAGTTGGTTTGACAAACAGTTTGGCCAGTAGGAGGCGATTCTTTTCGCCGCCCGAGAGAATGTGCACCGGTGTGCGGGTGCGCTCAGGAGGAAATAAAAAATCCTGAAGGTAGGAGATCACATGACGTTTTTGTCCGTTGAACTCGATGAAATCATTGCCTTCGCCAATATTCTGAACAACGGTTTTATCTTCATCTAACTGGATGCGCAGCTGATCGAAATAGGCCACTTGCAGCTGTGTGCCATGACGGATACTTCCTTTGTCCGGAGCGATCTCCTGAAGCAGAATTTTGAGCAGGGTTGTTTTACCCAATCCGTTGGGACCGATAAGACCTATTTTGTCACCTCTCATTATAACGGTAGAAAGATCCTTGATATATGGCACACCGGCGAAAGAAGAATGAATCCCTTTGGCCTCAATAACCAGCTTGCCGCTGCGTTCAGCTTCCTGGATCTTCATGTTCACACGGCCTATTTCAACCCGGCGTGCTCGAAAATCCTCGCGCATTTTTTTTAAAACCCGAACGCGCCCTTCGTTTCGGGTTCGACGGGCTTTGATGCCCTTACGTATCCAGATCTCTTCTGCCGAGAGCTTTTTGTCAAAACGCCGATTTTGATTTTCCTCGCTCTGGGCATCGGCTTCCCTGCGTTTTAAATAGGTTCCATAATCACAGGCATACGAGATAAGTCGGCCTCGATCCAGTTCCAAAATGCGGTTGGCAATCCTTTTTACAAATGCCCGGTCATGGGAAACAAAAAGCAGGGTTTGAACGTGCTTGGCAATGTAATCCTCCATCCAGACGATAGTGTCGATATCCAGATGGTTTGTGGGTTCGTCCAGAAGAAGCAAATCGGGTTGTCGGACCAGTGCACGACAAAACAGCGCGCGGCGCTTCATGCCTGCTGAAAGAGTGGCAAAATTCAATTCGGGATCGAGTCCGGTACGTGCCAGCAAATCCTCGATACGCGGCGCCAGGACCCACCCATTCACAGAATCCATTTGGTGCTGCAACGCTTCGTACCTGGCAAGGTATTCCGGATTACCGACCGACACCAAGTCACTGGATAAGCGGCGGTACTGGATCAGGGTCTGACCAGCATCGCCGAGACCTAGGGCTACCGTATCAAAAATTGTGTCATGGGTGTAGCAAGGCACTTCCTGCTCTAGTATAGCGGTGGTCAAACCTTGCTGAACCCTGATCTCCCCGCTGTCCGGCAATAGATTGCCATTTATAAGTTTAATCAAACTAGATTTGCCAACACCATTTCTGCCCAACAAGCAGATCCGTTCGCCCTTTTCAATTTGCAGGTTGACTTTGTCGAGCAATGGCACACCACCCAAGCCCCAGCTCATATCCTGCATGCTGATTAATGCCATGGGGTATCACCCATAAACTCTAATATTGAGTCAGATTCAATCTTATAATTCATTTCTTGCCCAAATCATTTATCCGTTTCTCCGATTAGCATGCTACAGATACCATTTTATTGTATTTAATCAAAGTAAGCATCTTCTGCTCATAGAACATTTGTTCTTGCCGTTTTTTGCAAGTATTATCTGATAGCATATCCGGGCTAATACTTAAACTTTAAATATTGAGCCGGATTCAAAACTTCCCATTTTGGCCGATCTCTGTGACCAAACTTAAACGTTTTGAAAGTGGCTCATAATTATTTGTTTTATTCAATATTCTTATTTGTTTTTGAGGAATTTTTAAAAATATTTGTCAAATCAAGGCCAAAATATCGCAAACACATCAGTAGCAACAACGCGGCACTTCCTTCGTCTAAATTCCCGATAAACGGAATATTGTCAGGAATAACTTCAATCACTCCTACACCAATATTTAGAAGATACATGAGCGATATAATACCTAAACATACAATAATAATCTTTTGCATAGGATGCCCTCAAACGAAATAAAGGTTACTCCTCTACCGAGAAGACTACTTCCACATCTTGTTCCGGCAAGAGTTTCTTTTTCAACTGATTTGCCAACTTTCCAATTATGGATAGAACGGCACTCTAACTTACTTTCTCCAAAAAGCAGGAGTAAAAAGTATAAAAATAGTATAAAGTTCCAACCTGCCTGCCAGCATGGCAAAACACAGCACCCATTTAACATAAGCTGGATAGAATGCGTAGTGCTCAGCAGGGCCGACATTGCCTAAGCCTGGGCCGATATTTCCTACTGTGGCCAGGGCGGTTGTCACGGAAGTGAGAACATCCTGATTCGATGAAGCTACTACCAGTGTTGTTATTAATATCATGAATATATAAAGAAAGAAAAATCCGGAAATAGCATACATTATATCCTTCTTGATAGTCTTTCTGTTTATCTTCAAAATAAAGATGGCCCTTGGGTGAAGTAGATATTTCATTTCATTGTAGGCTTGTTTAAGAAGAGAGTATATCCGGATAACCTTAATTCCGCCTCCTGTGGAACCTGAGCACCCGCCAATAAACATTAAAAAGAATAGTATCGCCTGAGCCAGGAATGGCCATTTCTCATAATCGACAGTGGCATAACCTGTTGTTGTAAGTATTGAAGCAGCCTGGAAACTGGCATGACGTATGGAATTTCCAATGGAATCGTAATATGTGCCGTAAAGATTAAAAGTTATTATAACAACAGCCAAGATAAAAATAGTTAAATATACTCTAAATTCCGTATCCCAAAATAAAACCTTATATCTTCCTGTTAACACTCTATAGTGAAGAATAAAATTAGCACCTGCGATAATCATAAATATTGTAATTACTCCGTCAATATACGCAGAATTGTAATATCCTACACTAGTATTTTTTGGAGAAAAACCTCCAGTCGCAAGAGTGCCGAATGTATGTGTAACAGCATCAAAAAGATTCATACCTCCAAGCATTAAAAGGAGTGTCTGTGTTATCGTAAGACCTAAATAAATATACCATAATATTTTTGCAGTCTCTTTAATTCTCGGAGAAATCTTATCAACAGAAGGCCCGGGAGCCTCGGCCTTTATCAATTGCAACCCTCCTATTCCAAGAATAGGAAGTATGGCAACAGTCAATACTACTATTCCCATACCTCCAAGCCAGTGAGTCAGGGAACGCCAGAAAAGCAGGGATTTCGGAAGAGACTCAATATTTGTAAGGATAGAAGCGCCTGTTGTTGTGAATCCGGACATGGTTTCAAAGAATGCATTCGTAAAAGCCGGAATAGAACCAGTAAAATAAAATGGCAGGGCACCCACAAAAGAAGCTGAAAGCCAGCTTAAAGTTACCAGAAGAAAGCCGTCTCTTGCAGAAAGACTTTCCTGCTTTTCAGGCTTTAAGAAGAAATATGATATTGATGAAATTAAAAGAAGACCGCCTATTATTAAAAGAAATATTTTGAATTCATTAATTTCTTTATAGTACAAAGCAACGGCAGCAGGAAATATAAGAAAAAACGTTATAATCAGCGTTAGAATTGAGATTATTTTTAGTACAAGTTTATAGTTCATACCTTATCTGTTAAAAATTTTTTCAACTTCAGAAACTGATTCCTTTGTTGTTATTGTTACGATATTATCGCCTTCCTGAATTAAGAATTTTCCATCCGGTATATAGCTTTCAGAATTTCTTGTTACTGCAAGTATCAAAGTATTATCCGGCAACCTTATATTTTCAATTGTTTTGCCTGTTATAGCACTGCTTTTATCTATCGAAAATTCAATTACCTCTGCTTTTCCAGTTAAAATGCTGTAAATACTTTTTATGTTGCCTTTTCTGATAAACTTTAAGACAGTATCAACAGTGCTTCTTTTAGGGCTTACAATTGAATCTATTCCAAGATTGGAAGCTATTGAGAGATAATTTCTTCTTGTTACAAGCGCTATGGATCTCTTTACGCCGAATGTCTTTGCATAGATTGCAGCAAGAATATTGAGTTCCTGATTGTTTGTTGTTGTAACAATTAAATCATAGGAATACAATTGTTCCTCTTCAAAGATATCCCTGTCCGAAATATCACTATAAATAACAATAGCCTTGGGAAATTCATCTGCCAGAAGCTTGCACTTCTCATAATCCGAATCTATAATCTTAATGTTACGCTGCTGGTCTATAAGAGATCTTGCAGTATATCTTCCGATTCTCCCGCCTCCCACAATCACTATATTCTTAATAATCAGGGAAGATCTCCCGAACTCGCTGAGCACTTTTTCCAATACGTCCTGAGTAGCAACCAAGTATATATTGTCGTTTTCCTTAATAATTGTATTCCCGGAAGGGATAATAATATTGTCCTGACGTACTATGCAGGAGATTAAAAAATCCCTTTTCAAGCTAACCTTAATTTCCCGTAAAGATTTATCTTTAAAAAAAGAGGCGCTGTTGATAACAACATTTCTCATCTGAACATTCGCATTGCTAAACAGCCTTAAATTGCTGGTAGCTCCATACATAACGCTCTCTACTATCTCTCTTGCCGCCTCTACTTCCGGATTAACAAAATAATCTATTCCAAGGAAGACTTTTTCAAAATTTTTGATACTGGAATAATCAAGATTCCTTACCCTTGCAAGCTTATTCGGCACCTTAAACTCGCTGGCTACAAGAGCGCAGGAAATCATATTGACTTCATCCGAGTCCGTTACGCTCAGGAAGAAATCAGCCTTTTCAATACCGGCTTTTCTTAAAACTCTTGGATTATTTCCTTCTCCTGTAATAACAATGCAATCAAGATGATTTGAGGCATGCTTGGCAACATCCGGATTATGCTCGATTATTACAACGTCCTTATTCTCAGCTATTAACTGTGCTGCTATTTGAGAGCCGACGGCACCAGCGCCTACAATTACAATTTTCATGATTGTCTTCTTTGCAAATAATAATCAGTCTTTAATTTCTTTAGGCAACCCAGCCGGAGATTTATCTCCTCCATTGTCATGCGATAAACATGCTTAATATAGATATTTAATCAATTTATCAAGAAATAATCACAAATGAAGCTTGGCTCTAATATCTAATTTCTATGCAGTTTTATACTGCTCTACTATATTAATCTAATACAGGCCAGATATGGGAGATTTTCTCAGCTTTTTCAAGGCTAAAAGCGTAGGAAATTTAGCAACGTATCTTTATAAAAGTACATACAGCTAATCACTTAGCGCTCTGTATGTATTTTTTCACAGTACGTCTATCCAGATTTACCCTTCGCGACACCTCTTCAAAGGTACCAAATCGCTGGTAAAGCATTATGCAGTAATTACCTAAAAGTGTCTGGGCATCCATGCTTCCGGATTCTATCCCCGACAATAGATGCGTTTTTTCGTCAGGTCTTGTTTCTTTTTTGTCGCCTGAATAACTGCGCTTGAGCAGCACCCTGCGCACACATTGTTCCAGCTCCCGGACATTGCCGGGCCAATGGTAATGATTGCCGAGTTCTATTGAAATCACATCCCTTACAATGTCTGCCAGCTCCGGAGAAGGTTTTCCGATCAGCCTTTCCACGGTATGAGATAAAAGCCAGTCAAGTTCATCCGGGTCTTCCTCCAGACGCTGTCTCAGCGGCGGAACCGTAATGGTATCGGAGCACAGCCTGTAAAAAAAGTCATCCCTGAATCGTCCGTTAGCACGAAGTTTATTGATGTCGCGGTTCGTTGCAGCAATCACCCTGCCCTGAAACCGTTTTTTCTCGTGACCGCCCACAGGAGAATATACCCGTTCCTGCAAAACCTGGAGAAGCTTTATCTGAACAGGAATAGCGGTTTCACCGATTTCATCCAGAAAAATGGTGCTGTATTGTCCGCATTGTTCCAGAATACCTTTATGTGTTTCTATTGCCCCTGTAAATGCACCCTTCCTGTGTCCAAACAACTCCGATTCGATCAATGCTTCCGGAAATTGAGACAGATTCAGGGAAATGAGGGAGCGGGTAAAGCTGTCTTCAAAACAATTCTCCTTTTCATTGTACGGAATAAATCCCGAACGTCCTATGGCTGCTGCCGCAGTTCCCTTGCCAGTGCCAGTTTCCCCAAGCAAGAGCGTTGAAAAATCCTCCATCCTGTTCCACAGATATTTTTCATACAAACCGATATCATAGGTAAAAACATTGTTCCAGAGGTTTAGCCTGAGCTGTCTCATGGAGGGACTTGTGCCCACAAGACTTCGTTCAATAAAGAAATAGGCCCTGCGCATCTGGTAAAAAATAGCAAAATAGCGGCAAGCCTCAGCTTCCCGGAAGCCATATTTAATAAGTGCGCTCATTAATTTTCCGGCAAACGACACCTTTAAAGGCGTGTCTCCAGCCTCTCGCTGGTCCATGATAAGCGTGTCGAATGCCTGCGCATACTGATGATAGACATAAAAAAGCAACGAGTTCTTTACCCGTTCATGATCATCTCCTGAAAAAGAATTAATATCCGCCTGCCCTTTCTTTTCAAGAGCCTTTATTTCCCGGTCCACTGCCTGAAAAACCTTGTCCAGTATTTCAGGAGAAGCTGTATCAGGAGAAAGTCCTGATATCTCAAGATCAAACCGATTCCTTTCGTCACTGAAAGGGTTGGCAAACACCGCCCGGGTGACCAAAGAGAAGAATTTGCGCTCCTTTACTGTGAGTTTGTTTTCTGATTCCATACAAAATATGTACACATATAAGCATAATTTGTCTATATAATTTTTTATTAACATCCTGTGCAAATCTTTAACATATTGAATATTCAATAATTATAATTTGGCATGGTTTCTGTAAAGCATGGTTGCAATGCTTTGAAATGTAAGGTGAGCAAAACCATTAATGTAAATAAGGAGGATTAAGCATGTACCATAAAATAAAAGTAAGGATAGTACTAATGATCTTGTTTGCAGGCTTTTTCATGATGCAGATATCCGTTTCACAAGCAGCGGGCTTATTGAAACCCCTTAATGGCAATGGGTCGGACATTCACATGAAAACTCACAATGTTCAGGTGACCGTAAACAACGGATTTTGTCGCACAGAAGTAGATCAGATCTTTGTCAATAAAGGCGACGCGGATATGGAGGCGGTCTATTCGTTTCCTTTACCTTCAAAAGCAAGTCTCTCTGAGCTAAGCCTCTGGATTGACGGCAAGGAAGAGATCGGCGAAGTACTTGAAAAAGAAAAGGCAAAAAAAATCTATGAGGACCAGAAGGCAAAGGGAAAAGATTCTGCCCTGGCTGAAAAGGATGATTACAAGACATTTAATGTAAGCGTTCACCCCGTGAGGGCCGGTGCGGAAACGCGTGTGCGGCTGGTCTACTACCAGCCCCTTGAGATCGACCTGAATATTGGTCGATATGTGTATCCTTTGGCAGAAGGAGGGGTTGACGAGGAAAGGATTGCATTCTGGTCTGTTGATGACAAAGTTACAGGATCGTTTTCATTTGACTTGACACTAAAATCCGCCTTCCCGGTTAAAGACGTTCGCGTGCCCGGTTATCAGGATCATGCAGAAATCAAGCAAGCCGGCAATACCGGTGAAGGAACAACCGGGAGTGAGGTATATCATGTCAGCATCAGTGAACCTGAAGGCAGTAATCTTTCCAAGGATATTGTTTTTTATTACAGACTTAAAGAAGATGTACCTGCACGGCTTGAGTTAATCCCATACAAAGAAGCACTAAACAAGGAAGGCACGTTTATGGTGGTAGTAACTCCCGGTGCTTCCTTAAAACGCATCGCAGAGGGTACGGACTGGACCTTTATTCTGGACAGATCGGGAAGTATGGGCGGTGAAAAGATAAAGACCCTGGCAGATGGAGTATCCCGTGTGATTGGCAAGATGTCTCCAAATGATCGTTTTAGGATTATCACATTTAATGATAAAGCCGATGATTTTTCAGGTGGATATATAAATGCGACACAGGAAAATGCAAAAACCATGATCGAGCGCTTAAAAGGACTTCAGGCAAGTGGTTCAACGGCCCTTTTTGCAGGATTGGAAAAGGGATGTAAAGGACTTGATGACGACCGCACAACCGGAATCGTACTTGTTACGGATGGAGTAGCAAATGTAGGACCCACTCAAGAGTCTGCTTTTCTGGAATTATTGAAGGGCTATGATATCAGGCTTTTCACATTTGTAATAGGCAACAGCGCCAACAGGCCCCTTTTAAATAAACTGGCAAAAAATTCCAATGGATTTGCTATGAACATATCAAGCAGTGATGACATCATTGGACGAATTCTCCAGGCAAAGGAAAAAGTCCTGCATGAAAACTTTCATGATGTTGAACTACGTTTTCATGGTGAAAAGGTTAAAGAGCTCACCCCGACACATGCGGGAAGCCTCTACATAGGACAGCAGCTTGTGACATTCGGAAAGTACAATGGTTCCGGTAAAGTCGATATCGAACTACTTGCCAAGATCTCGGGCGCACAACACAGTTGGCGATGCACAGCGATTCTGCCTGAAGTGGATAAGGACAATCCTGAAATAGAAAGGCTCTGGGCTCTGTCCAGCATAGAAGACCGGATGGAAAATATCCGGGAAAAAGGTGAAAGTGATAACCTCCGAACTGAGGTTGTGGATTTAGGAACGAAATATTCTCTGGTAACCGATTATACCTCTATGATTGTTCTGACAAAAGAAGAAATCGAAAATCTTGGGATTACTCCAAGAAATAAAGAACGGGTGCTTCGTGAACGTCAGGCCCAGCAGCTACGCGCCAATGCGCCTGCAAAGAACTACAGGGCGGACAATAGTAGCAATGACAGCGGCATGTTCAAGGGACTTAAAGCTCCGAGTATCAGCGTAGGTTCCGGGCCTCTTGGGCCATTATCTCTGGCATTTATTTTCTGGCTCAACCGCAGGAAAAAGAAATAACGAAATAAAAATCAAAAACTCCTTGAGGGGTGGCAGTAGCCACCTCTCAAGATCCGGAGGAATTCTTTATGTCTAAGGGAAATGGAAACAAAACAAAATATGCCTCTTCAATGCGTTTCTTTCCTGAAATATGGGGATATGCCGCAATGATACTTTTTTGCAACATTCACATAATTACCGGAAATCTGCCCAACGAACTTGTCTTTTTCCCTAATCTGCATGGAAGTAAAGCATTTCTGAGCATCGCAACTCACCCTTTTGTGCATGTTTCCTGGTATCATTTGCTGCTTGACGGTGCAGGTTTTTTTATTGTTTACAAAGGCCTTCATCAACCTAAAATGATGAAGCGACTGGCATATGTCCTGTTTTGCTGCATCGGAAGCGTACTGCTGCCTCTCTGGTATTCACCATACGGACTTGCTTATGGTTTATGCGGACTTTCCGGTATAGCCCATGGGCTCATGGCGGTCTCTGCCCTTGAGATGTCTAAGGGAAAGACTCTTAAAGTTGGTATTTTGTGTCTTTTTGTCGTAGTTACAAAAAGTATTATCGAAGCAGTAACAGGTAAGGTGATATTCTCATTTCTTCATTTCGGATTGATGGGCCTGCCGGTTGCTTCAACTCATCTTGGAGGAGTTTTAGGGGGGTGTATTGCTTATGGGGTTTTGAATGAAGCTAAGATTTTCAACTCTTCTTCGAACACAAGCAATAGATGGGATGGTTCGGTTTTTATAAAATAAATTTTATTTCAAGACTTATTTCCGATTCATCTGCAGATGCCCCATTAATTGTATGTTGATATTTTAAAGGCTTTGTATTAATTTAGCAGTTATTGTTTTGCTAAAGTTTCCCGGGAAAAAAGGCATCCGTAGAAATGTATTTTTCTAGAATTAAAATACTTCTAAATTATTTATTCATTTTTCTTTTAATTGGTCTTACACCAATAGGTGTATCAGCCCAGACAGAATCTTTTGATATGAGCCGTTACTTTTACAGCGGCGATGGGCAACTACGCCTGTTCAGCAAAAAAAACGGGAAATCCTTTTCCGGCAGATATCGATCCGGATTGGGAACCTATGATGAATCGGCTTTGAAGAAAATTTACCAGGTTTTCGATGCCCCCGATCATACCCCAAATGCACAAATCTCTTTGCGACTTCTTGAATTTATCGATTTTTTACAAGATCGTCTCGGGCCAAGGCACCAAATTATTATAACTTCCGGATATCGAAACCCGGAATACAATACGGGACTTCGCAACAATGGCAGCCTTGCCGCCAAGGCCAGCCTTCACCAGTACGGAATGGCTGCTGATTTTATACTGGAAGGTGTTAATGCAAAGTCTATCTGGAATTATGTAAAAGCGCTGGGTTTTGGCGGCGCTGGCTATTATCACGGAAAGACTGTGCACATCGATGTCGGTCCGGCACGGTCATGGGATGAAACAACATCGGGAGTTGGAACAGATATTTCAGATAACAACAAACTTATCGGCCTTGTGACAGATTACGATGTTTATCAACCGGGCACAACGGTTATCCTTAGATTCATACGGATGACGGCCTTTCCCATCGGCGTAACCCCTGAATTTTCCCTCATCCGGACAGATGATCAGACCGGGACGAAGGTGGTCCTTGATTTTAAACCCGATTTTGTCATAAACGAAAAAGGCTCATGTCTTCAGTTAGGCAATATTGACCAGATGGCTGGCATCCGTTGGAAATTGCCGAAAGAATTAATCCCCGGTCGCTATACCATCCGGGCCGTATTCTGCGGTAATACCTGGGAAGACATGCCGAGACAAATTGAAACTCCGGAAATTGAGATCAGAAAATAGGAGTATACCGAATTTATTGAAGTTGTAACTTGATAAAATATCAACCCACACAGCCCAAACTCGGGTCCTGAACAGTTATTCCCTTACGTTTACGCTTCTTTTTTTTTATCTGGCACAATAATGTTTTATAAACCGGAAAGCCGGATATTTCATCGAACTGCTCCATATCCGTCAATTCATTAACATTGGCCTGCCTCCATTCATCCGGCCCTAAAGGCCCGCCGCCGCCTGCCTGGGCATAAGCAAAGCCTTCCATTATCGTATCTGTTACAAATGCTCTCATAAGAACCGAACCACGGACGGTTTTTATACTGACCCTGTCTCCTGTTTTGATATCGCGTTTTGCTGCATCCGCTTCATTCATTTGAACCACAGGATAAGGAAATTTTTCAATAAATGCCGGGATGGCACGCAAACATGATTTCATGTCCGGTTTGAAAGGTCCCGTTCCTAAAACTAACGGGTATTGTTCAAATAATTCTGGATTGCTTACAGATGTTTCTATGGATTCTTCATATTTCGGGATGCCGCTGTAACCGTATTTTTCAAGGATAGTGGATTTGATTTCAAATTTACCCGATGGCGTGTCAAATCCGGGTTCACCATCGCTTCGCAAAAGGCCCTTTTCCCATTTTTTATACTCCATACGAGTATTGGGTTTTCTGATCACATGCCTGTCAGCTTTCATTAAATCTTCTGTAGTAAAACCTGATTCACTCAATATGTATTCAAGAAGTTCTTTTTGATTCTGCGGATAGAGATGCCCGTATCCAAGACGTTTGGCAAGCTCTGTCAATATTTCATAACCCGGTTTTGCCTCATAAAGAGGTTCTATCAATTTTTCCCTTAACCTTAATGAAGATCCGTAATAGCAATAGGATTCCTGTTCGAATGCCGTAGTTGCCGGAAGTACTATATCTGCATAAGCGGCATCTGCGGTTAACTGCAAATCCATGGTGACCAGAAAATCCAGTTCCTGCAATGCCTTTTTCCAAAGGCCCGGATTAGGCCAGGATGTTATAAGCGATGCACCATAAACAAGCATTGCCCTGATTTTGTAAGGGTCTGAATCAATAATAGCTTTGGGCAAAAGGCCGGCATGGGGTTCATTGCCGCAAAACAGGGAATAAACGGGAAACTTTCCTTTAGCTATTGATTTTTCAGAATCCGGAGTAGCAATTTGTTTGCTTTTACATATCGGAATACGATTTTCTCTTCTTGCAAAACATCGTCCGCCTTCCACATCCAGTTGCCCGGCCAAAGCCCACAATACCATTACCGCACGTATATTCTGAACCCCGCTTTTTGTATATTCAAGGCCGGTATACATCACATATGATGCGCCTTCAGCTTCAGCAATACTTTCAGCTAAACGTTCGATCCTGTTTTTATCGATTCCTGTAATTTTTGATACATATTCAGGAGTAAAATCTTTTACATACTCACTGAATTCATCAAATCCCAATGTCCAGTTTTCAACAAAATGTTTGTCATAAAGATTATCTCTTATAAGAATATGAGACAAACCCAATGCCAATGCGCCATCCGATCCGGGTCTGATGGTAAGCCATTCACTGCCCTCCAGTCCGGCAGCTTTTGTTTTTCTGGGATCTATCACAATGATCTCAGCGCCTTCTTCCGAAGCTGCTTTCAAGCGTTCAAACATCTCGGGCGGTGTGGAAGTAGATGGATCAGTGCCCCACACCAGTATCAGATCGGAATTATCTACATCGGAAAACATATCGATATGCAGACATCCCATTGTAAGCTTCGGAGCCAGAACGCCTAAGGATGTATAACATGGCGCACCAACGCCAAATGTATTTGGAGAGCCAAACGGAAATAAAATGCTGGATGCCAGATAGGTTTCCGATCCTTTAAGCTGAAACACATCTTTAAAGGATCTTTCATAAGAACCGGTGCCCGCGTAGAAGCCAACAGTTTCAGGACCGTAGTTTTCCTTCAGTTCATTTAATTTGTTGACGATGATATCAAAAGCCTCATCCCAGGAAATTTTTTCAAATTCATATGTTCCCTTTGCGCCAACCCTTTTTAAAGGATGTTTTAGCCTTTTTTCCGAATAAATAATTTGTCTGGCACTGTTTGCAATCGGGCACAAAATTTTACCCAAAGGAGCGTCCGGATCAGGTTCAAGCCTGTCTATTTTATTATCTTTATCATAATGTACGATTACACCACAGCCCGGACTGTGAAAACAAATACCGCAAATTCCGTATCTTTTATCCAATACTGCTACCCCCCAAAAATCATCCTAATTTCTTGTGCCAACGATAAATTGTGAGTTAATATACTCCCACAGATTTTCCGTTTTTCGTATTTTCCATGACACATTGCCTTTATCCGTAATTTCCAGAGGCGGATCAAATATACCCTTTTTACCCAAAAAAAGGCTTGCCACATTATCGATGCCACGGCTTTTTCCGTTGCCGTTTGACACTCCGCCCAACCAATGCTTAGAGTCCGACACAGCCTCATCCCAGGAAAACGGGTCCGAAAACACAAACATCGATTTTTCTTCAGTCAAAACCCTGTTTATATCTGTTAAATGTTGTATCGGACGGGTTACTTTTTCCAATATATTAATAGAAGTTACTGTTGAAAAGAGTTTTTTGCGAAATGGTAGTCTTAATGCATCGGCTACTATAAAATCAATCCTGTCATAATTCCATGCTGTATCAAAATCACATGAACGTTCTTCAGTAATCAAGCCTTCTATAACAAGATCAAAATTCAATCTTTTTTTAAATAATAATTCCCGTGCTTTTTTAATAAAAGATATGGAAGTATCAATCCCGATTACATTAGAATGGGTTTTGCTTAATTCAAATGATAATCTTCCAACGGAACATCCGATATCAAGGGCATAACCATCTGTTTTTTTGAAAAATGACGACCACACCTGATAGGCGTCCGTTGCACACGGATCTTTAAATATATCGGAAAAATGACTCCAAAGATATGAAGACAGCATGTTCTTTGAATTATACCCTGAGCAATCGGATATAACCGGCATTGTTGTATCGGGCAAAATTACGGCAACACCATTATGTATGGGATAAGTTCTTTTGCATAAAGAACATGAAAGTTCACCTTCCGTCACATCATCTTCCTTCTCTTCTTTGATATTCAAGTCCAAAAGGACTTCTTCATTTATACATTCCGGACAGATCAACTTGTCTTTTAACCATTTTTTCATGTTAAACGCCTTTTTTAAATTTCACAAAACTATAAAACCCTGCAAAGATAATGGAGATTGAAACTGTCATGCTCCATCTCCAGTACTTCAATATGCTCAAACCCTGCTTCAGCCAGAAGGCTTTGAGCTTTTTCACGCCCCCACATCATTCCAAGGCCGTATCCATTATCATTCAGTCCTACCGGCATACAGTGCATCAGACTTACCGTATATAAAAAAGGACCCATGGGATGATCCAGATTGCCAGCCGGATTCGTTGATGCTTTTATATCAATCATGGAAAAAATTCCACCCGGAGAAAGCATGTATCGAACGCTTTTCAGTGCTTGTAAAGGATGGCTCTGATCGTGAATTGAATCAAAGGCACATACATAATCAAATTTTTGAATAAATTCTTTTTTCCCGCAAATTGTTGCTGCATCAATCTCAATGTATACGACATTGGAAAGCCCTAATTTTCCGGCCTCGGTTTTCGCGGTATTTATTGCTTCTTTGTGATTATCAATTCCTGTAAAAGTACTTTTGGGAAATGCTTTTGCCATAAGATTTAAAGCAACACCCTCACCACAGCCAAGATCACAAACCCTTATTCCGCTTAACAGATGTTCAACGAGTTTTCCATTATCAACAGACGGGAGAAAATGACTGATAAGCACTTCATTATGTTTTGCATTTGAAAGTTCTGCCATGAACTGCTGAAAATCAGGGTATTGCGAGAAGGGCACTCCATCTCCAGTTTTAAATCCTCTGTTTACCGATTCCATAGCACAAGATGTAAGCAGAGGAATTTCCAGGGTATAGACTCCCAAATTGTTGTTTCCCGATTTTCGGGTTAAAAATGAAGCATGTTCAGGCGGCAAAAAATACAGATCCTCACCATCAGGGTTTTGGGATAATTCAATGATTTTGCCGGTTATCATTATACCAAGCCATTCCTGAAGATAACGCCGGTTAAGACCTGAAGCGGTAGCAATTTCTAAAATCGTAACGGGTTTGTTAAGATCTTCAAGAATATCATAAATTTTGTTACTGTAGCCAATACTCATGGCAAGATTCAAAGCACCATAATTTAAAATGTCATTCATCCTTTTTGAAAAATCACTCATTATTTATACTCCATAAATTCAGATACTTTACCCTGCCATAGATCGGGGCATAAATCCGGGATACGTTATTAACAGATAGTAATCATACGATACCGTGCTGTATCCGGCTAATAACATATTATAGAAATATTGTAAATTTCAGGGTGGATTTATTGGAGGGTAACCGCATTTGGAATTAATATGCCATTTAATAATTTTGCGAAACACCCAAACCGTCATGCCGGACTTGATAAGCCTGCCCCGGCAGGTTGTAAGCCGGGGGTATCCAGAACCCAATGAAATTACTGGTTTCCGGCCTTCGCCGGAATGACAAAAGTGGAGTTTTCCAGCTTTTTACATGACCATGAAATCTAAATGCGGTTACCCTGGGATTTATTGGTGACTGGAGAGTATAAGCGCTGACTTAAAGATGTTATACAAATTTTGTGTACTGTATTTAATTGTCTTTTAATGTGAAATATAATTCCCGACATAAAGCGACTAAATCTTCGACCGTATGAATTCTGAACAAAAAGAAATGTCATCACAATGCTTCAACCGACTCACTAACGCGCCCGGCTTCTTCTATCAGCAACGTGATCCTGGTTGTCTCGTCATGGAGACACGCCAGAGGTTCTTTCAAGTGGTGTTGAATTTCAATAAAGAGCCTGTCGAAAATTTGTGTGATCTCCTGGTCGAGTCGATTTCTAAAGTCAACCCGCGATTTTGCCAACTTCTGCGAGAATTCACTAATAATGCTGGACCTTTTCCAGAGCAATGTTACGGCCACAATACCAGCACCTATAGCAGCGAGAATTCCGCCGGTGATATCAAACACAATAATATGAGTTGCCAAAGCGATAACTGTACCAAAAGCGGCAATACCTCCACCGGCGAGAGTGAGTTTGCCCAGATCGGAACCTTGGATGTCTTTATCGCCAACAATGTCCGAAATTCGTAGTTCCTGAAGTTGACACCGCAATCGCTCAAGGATGTCGGTTCGGTCTGTAGTCAGATTGATTCCGCTACCTTGCTGACCTTCCTGACGATGCGCAATAGCCCTGGCAAGGTCGCCAAGCATACCTTTCATCTCTTCAGTCAGATCTTTCGATACGCGGGATGATTCCGCCTCAATCTCCTCTTTTGCCACCCTTTCAAACTGTGAGTGAAGTTCCTCAAGCCAGGTTTTCACATCTCTGTCGCGTAAAAATGGAATGGATCGGCGCAGTATGGTACCTACGCTTAATCCGTTCCTGAAATCTTCCTCCAAACGTGTAGAAAGACGGTCATAGGAAATACAGAGGCTGTCAACAATCAAACGCTTTAGTGAGTTCGCCTTCTGACGGCGCGCTTCCATCTTGGCGAGCAGTTCCTGGCAAAACGCCTTATCCTCAGCAACTAACGCCTCCTCTTTGCGAAATCTCACAAGCATGTTGCTCGCGATCTTTCTTACCGTATCCCTTGCACCCTCTACTTTCATTTGCCATACTTCCCCACTCTCCACCGCACTGCGCAAGTATCGTCTAAACTCTTCAAAACCGCTGTCTGATGCGCCTTCGGACTCCCGCTTTGCGGACAAAGTAAATACGATAGGAGTCTGGACGTTCCTTTCCTGCGCATACTGCTTCACCCGTTCCTGATTGGTTGCGAGTTCACGTTGGCTCGCAAGGTCGGCTTGCTGTAAGATGAAAACAGTCTTGCGGTGCCACTCCTTGCGTATGAGAGTAAGAAGTTCCCATGCGGTGGCAGTATGTGGATTCTTGGCTGGAAAGACAAAGACCACAAGGTCACTCTGAGGAATATATTTTTCTGTTATTGCCTGGTGGTTGCGTATTATGGAGTTCGTCCCGGGTGTATCGACGATAGTGATTTCCTGTAAAACAGGTTTGGGCAATTGCACTCTCTCCCAGTGATCGCCAAGTGTGGTAGTAGTTCGCTCTTCACCATATACCAGTTCCTGAATTACCGAAGTACAGGGATCGGGGGCGACCTCACACACGTCCTCTCCAAGAAGAGCATTGACAAAACTGCTCTTTCCCGACTTGACTTCACCCACAATAACAAAAAGAGCCGGCGATTGCAGATGCTTCAACCGTTCCCGTAAAAGAGCCGAAGCATCTTCTTCCCGACATTTTTCTGTTAACATCAAACATCGTTGGAGAACATCTCGCAGCGAATCATACTTTTGCTTGAGTTCCGGACCGAGGACACGTTGTGCGGACATTGATATTTCCTTCTCCATTATTATGTTAACAAGACAGTAATCATTTGAAATTTAATATTAATTTTTCCATGTTTTAGTGTCAATAACAAAAGATAGAGTTTGTCAGAATAATGATCATATTGCGGTTATATATTATTGCTTTATATCCAATGATCTTCTAACGGAATATGTATTTGATGTTTACAAAAGTTCAGCGGCCAACCGGAATTAATCCGATTGGCCGCTAAGGAGAAAAGAAGAACTATTTTGGGGTTAACTTTTATTAAAGCAAATATCTTGCCAATTTCTTTTATATTTTATCTTAATTTATATACAAATACGGATATAATATAATTTAGCTATAATTATAAGCAAGTTACAATTAGCTATATTTATATATTTCTCATTAATAATTATTTTTTAAATTTCATATATTTAACACATTGTTCATTATTATGAACCTGCATTTGTGAGTATCGATATATCTACCTTATTTTAAAGGAATTATTTGCATTTATTCTTTTAAACCAAATCAGGACACGAGCTGCTTCAATTATGCTCCAGAATTTAAGCTGTCAAATTTTTGTTCATATTTTCTTTATCCAAGCTTTAGCCTGTCAAATTTTTGTTCATATTTTCTTTATCAAGAGTGCTGTTAATTTTAAAACTAATATAATCCATGGAAATCCATGCAAGAGAAGGTCAAACCAATCCAACGGTTTAATTAAATTTCCTTTAATAAGCATAGATAATTTTTCAATAATATGCGGAGGTGAAAATGGAGCAAGCCCTATCGTAACGCATAATATTATAACTACTACCCAGTTTAATTGATCAACTACTGATAATATGCTTTTCATTTTTCTTGATCCTTACATGAAAATACCGGCTCATCCGGTGTATTTTGAAACTGGCTCTATTGTGTCAGATATTTTTCCATACTGACAATTTTGACACATATTCAGAAATTGTCGAGATTTTTTCGGGATGAAGTCCGGAAAAACCGATATTTTGTTTTCCTGGCAAGGGCTTGGCATGAAACATGCTGTTAAGCGGATAATGGAAATTATTTATATTATTATTTATGGTTTGCACGGAAAAAACAATATCCATGGATAAAGAAATTAAAAAAGCAAATACCTTAAAAACGCGCAGGGCTGATTCAACGCTTTGGGAATATAATCAACAACAACCGGAAACACCTGAAGATTATTACAACGGGTTGCCTTCAGAAGATGAGATGCAGCTATACACCCGGATGCGTGAGCCTCAGCGGGGGGGGTGGTCCGTTGTATGGTCTGATCTGATGATGACCATGTTTATTCTGTTTGCAGTTATGTATGTTTATCAAGCTTCAAAGCATAATTTTTCCTTTGTCGAACAGGTTGAGGCGAATGCAGTACCAGCAACTGTTGCGGAAACTATGCCACCGCCCAAAATGCAGATGTCGATTGAATCGGTAAATACTTCCTCTTCGCACAAGCAGGAAAAAAATACGGACACCATGCGGCTACAGAATCTTTCAGATATTGGCAAGGTGGAACTTCAGGAAGATAAGGCAGTCCGGATCGTTCTTCCCGGAGATCTTTTATTTGATGCGGGACGTGCTGATTTAAAGCAGTCGTCCTTAAACACGCTAAAGGAAGTGGCAGAAGCCATTCGCATTAACGATTACCGGGTAAATGTGGTTGGGTTCACCGACAATGTACCCATGCACTCGGAAAAATATGCCACTAATTGGGAACTTTCTGCCATTCGGGCATGTACCGTTACAAGATTTTTAATCGAGCAGATGAATCTTTCGGAATCGAGATTCTATGTAAGCGGCTATGCAAACCTGGAACCGGTGGCACCTAACGACACTCCTGAAAATCGTGCAGCCAATCGCCGGGTGGAGCTTGTCTTGACAAAAAAAAGGCCAAAGGCAGAGAACAACTCACATATTTGAGAAGGAATCCGGCACTGGCGTATAGCGGAGAAAATTGTGTTTTTTCTTTAAAGCTTTGATGGAATCACAACATAGGACTTTTTATGAAGCAGCCTGATGAAAATTTTGATACGCGTACGATGAAAACATTTTCTATCAACTATCGCAACATCTTCGGTGTGTGTTTTTTTTCACTTATATTTTGCGGCGGCTTCTTCATGTACGGACATGCAGGTCTCTACTTCAACCTTTCCGGTTTTCTGATAGTGATCGGCGGAACTTTTGCAGCGGCCTTTGTAAGCTTCAAAGCCGAACGCCTCAAGATCGTATGCCAGGTGCTCAAATCTTCATACCGTACCCGGGAGATTGAGCCATATGAAATTGTTGAAACTCTTGTGGATTTATCTTTAAAACGCAGGTTCAGAGGACTTCTTTCTCTTCAGGAGGATGAGCAGGAAGCAACGGTTATGTTTCTGCGCCAGGCGCTTGGATATCTTGTAGATGGCTACGATATCCGTCAAATCAGAGATTTTCTGACAACCGAGATCAATTTCTTCCGAATACGTCGGGAGGAAACCGAACGTGTGCTGCGAACCATAGCTGATATCTGTCCTTCTTTTGGCCTTATCGGCAGCGTGGTTGGCCTTATGAGTATGCTGTCCGGGATAGGAGACACGTCGGTTATTCTTGCAACGATCCCGGTTGCCCTGACATCAACATTATATGGGGTATTGTTTGCAAGCTTTATCTTTGGGCCATTTGCAGCGCACATTCAAGAGCGGACAGACAGGGAAATTCTTTTGCAAAGAATCATATTGGAAGGCGTGATTGCTATCGGAAGCAATCTGCATCCAAGGGCACTTGAAAACAAGCTCAAATCATTTTTAACTCCTTCTGACCGGGCTGAAAAAATAGTTTCTTTGGAAAGGATTCGAAAAAAATTCAAAGTTAGCGACTCAAACTTTTTCCAACCAGGCAATGAGGCCGCCCAACAGCTTAAAGCAGAATCTTAAATCAGGAGAGCCACTTTCAAAACATTTCAGTTTGGTCAAGGTCAAGTCGGGTGAAAATTTTAACCGCAGGAATACATGGAGTATTTCGAGGATTAAAATTTTCGCCCAACGCAGAGATCGGCCAAAATGGGACGTTTTAAAACTGGCTCAGGAGTATTCCCCTTACCTTTTCCGCAACATCAAGCAAATCCGCTTCGTTTGGCCTTCCTTCAATATTTCCCAACCGGCCGTCTTTTGAGAACTTTTTGAGTTTCCCGTGATATTCTCCAACAATGTACCATTCGGCAATTACATCAAAACCCAAATGGTCAAATAGCTGCCCCATATACTTTACTGCCGGAATTGCTTCGTTAATACCCGTATGAACGCCGCCGTAAGTGCAATAAACAACTGCTTTTTTCCCGGTTATTTTTGGAGATGCGGGTTTTATGCTTCCATTTTCCGCATACTTTCGTCTAAGTTTTGTCAAAAAATCAACCAAAGGCTTTCCGGGTAACCATTCATAGACTCCCGAACCCATAAAAATAAAATCATAAGGCAGTATATCCAGGTTCATATCTTTGGTAACTTCCATAGTATCCACCCGATGATTAGTTTCCCGGAGGACATCCCCGATAGTATTTGCCACCTTCACAGTATTACCTGTTGACGAAAAATAGATATTCAAAATATTCATTTTCCCCTCCTCTTATTTAGGCTTAAATCAAATACAGAGCTATTCGTCTAATTTCAAAAACTCCTTAACTGTGATTAACGCAATACCAATCTGTTCCCACTGCTTCAAGATGCTGTCCCATTTTTTTTCATACCGCGTGATAACAGCGTCTGTGATGATGCTAACCTTGTATCCCCGGTTTAATGCCCCTTTAGCTGTCCTGTCTACACAACCTGCAGCATCCAGGCCAACAAGATAAAGCTCATCAACTCCATTAGCAGGCAAAAACGCATCTAATTCCTGATTGGAAAAGGCATCGGCATTCCGCTTAAAAAATGAAAGTTCAGACTTTATCTTAATTCGTTCATCTATCCGGGTGCCAGGATCTCCCTTAATGGTGGCTCCTTTGAAAAGCAGCTTGGAGATCATCTTGGCTACAAAGTTCTCGAACTCATTACGAATATACACAATTTCGATTTTCTTCCCGGCTGCTCCCTCAATCACCGAGTTCACAGCTGCAATCAGCCGTTCAGAATCTTTATAAGGTGATTTTGCCGTCTTCCCGGTGAAATCCTCCTGGACATCGATCACAAGTAATGCCTTTTTTGGGTTTTCATACGGCTCAACCTTCTTACCCTTTGTCGGAGATGCCATGACAATGAGTCCATAGGCTAATAAGCCAATAATACAAAAGATAATAACAAGGACTGTAATCATAAAGTTCATCTTTTATTTCCTCAGGTAAAGCCCATCCGGTAATTTAACTTTCACGAGCTACTTTCAAAACGTTTCAGTTTGGTCAAGGTCAAGGCGGATGAAAAATTTAACCGCAGGAATACATAGAGTATTTCGAGGATTAAAATTTTCACCCAACGTAGAGATCGGCCAAAATGGGACGTTTTGAAACTGGCTCTCACGGCTTGTTTATCGCTAACATTTTGATCGTTATTTATTGACATATCCAAACTTTCCACTGCTTACTCCTTTATAGAATTTGATGTTAGTTCGGTTAAATTACATTGGTTATTAAGAAAGTAACTTTTTCCGTCGGAGGTTATAAAGAGAGGGCCTTCTAACCATTTCGGCGCACAAATTTTTTGTGATGGCGGAAAACTCCATTGGTCGGACTTATCGTCAAAATCGTTCTCCCACAAGGGTGTCATTTCGTAATATTCATTGTCATATGAATAAATGATTGATACTCCATTAAAATAGTCTTCTTTACCATCGAAATTCAGGTCAAGTATTATGGCGTCAGGATTAGGTCCACGCATGTTTGTTTTTTTTATAAAGCTTAACGGCTTCTTCCTTATTGTATAGTTTATCTATTTGTTTACCCTCGGCAATCCACACTTTCTGATTGTCCGGGTATGGGATGCCGACAGTTAACCTGTTGTCAGCAAGAGTTAAACTATACATTTGCCGGGTAATATCAATCGTCGTAAAATCCAAACTCTTACAACTACCATTCTTATCACAATTATAGTCAACACTTAGACAGGAAAACGGAAAAGCTACTTTCCCCCTTTTAATGATTGAAAAAACTTCTTTTGTTCCGATTTTTTCCTTGCCCTCAAAAACGGACAGATCATAATTAAATGTAGGATAGGTTTTATCAAGATGCACCAGAGCAAAAGCTTTTTGCTTTTGTTTCTTGCCATTCCAATAAACATCATAACGGCTGTAGCCAATCATTTTTTCCTTGTCGATCCATTCCACTTTCAAAAAAGCATCACACATGGGAAACCTTTCTTTCAGTTCTTTTGGCGGGTTTTTCATAAAACCAATATTATTGATAACCGGTAGCGCATTATTCTTTTCAACTTCTTTGGCAGGAGTTTCATCTGATGACGCTGTTGCCGAAACCACCACAAAACACAACATTATTAGTATTACCCTGACAATCACTTTATTGGACATAATATTGCCCTCCTTTATTGATTAGCAGCTTTGGGGGAAGGAATCTAAGATTTCATCGACTCCTTTTTATTTTATTATTTTGATGATCTGAATTTATACCGGCAAATTTCTTTTACACTGGCATTAGATGCCTTGTCTGTTTCAATCACAAATACTTTGAGCAACTTAATTTTGTTTTTTCCAGCCTTATCAAGCGGCCATTGATCAGCGCTCCAACGGTCAAAATATGTTTTGTTTTTATAAATAAAAACGTCATACATTGAATACTCCCATCCTTCTGATAAAGGGCCATTTTTCATATATCTGGAATTCTGCATAAGTGGCTTGCTTTTAACAATATTTATATCGTTCAGATCATCATTTAGAACTAGAAGTAACGCACCATAATGCTTACCGCTTGTGCAACCTTCTTCTGCATATTTTACTACATCATTTACCGTCCCATCATTTAAAATATATAGTTGCGATAATTTAATAGATACATATTTATCTTTGATACGCGATTTTATATACTCTTCCCATCCCTCCAAATTGTCAGAAGTAACATCAAAATTATCTAAAAATAATTCAATCTTTTTTAATAATTCCACATTATTCTGCAAATCCATTTCTTCCCATTCCGGCTTTTTTAAATCAGTAAATTTAGGATTAATCTTTCTTTCACAAGCCATATTATAAAGATTACCCGGGTTGAATGAATTCAAATTCTTTCCATATGCTTCGCATACTTCACATCCTTTACCTTTCACCAGCACATACTCTCCCGCAAAACAAACTTGAGATATAAAAACCGATATCAAAACAATCAATATTATTTTCTTCATGCTGTCCTCCGTAGGTTTTCTTGGGTAGAAATCAAATATGGCGGTTTTTGTGTTTAAAAAACAATTAAATGGTGTATTAATTCCAAATGCGGTTACCCTGTACTTAACACAGTTTCCCGGAATTATTTACATACCCAATTTCAGACTAATAAACCTTGTACTCAATTTCCTCGGTAACAATCGGCCGAATACTACCATTTAAGGTAATCTCGGCTCTTGTTGTGAACTCACCTCTTGAAACCTTCCAGTTGTATGTAAGCTTATCTGTTGTCGCTACCAATTTATTATTGATAAACCACTTAACATTTTTTATGTCAGCTGTATCGGTAAGAGCAAATTCAAAATATTCATATTCATCGGGAATTCTGGGATCCATTGCCAGCATCAAGCCTTTGCTTGGTTTACGGATACGAACTTCCTGAGCTAAAGCAGCCATACCATCAGGCCCGGTTCCCGGAATAAACCATTCGTCTCTGGGCTCACAGTCAGCGCTTGCAGCTAACCCCGTTTCAATGCATACTCTTTGCTTAACAAGGTTTTTGCTAAAATAGATTGGCCTGACTTCTCTGTTTCTGTTTAATTCATTAAATATTGAGCGAAGGGCAACAGCTGGGCCTGATGAACCGGTTACCTCATTCATCCCGGAGTAATCCAGATTACCGACCCAGATTCCAACTGTATACCTGTCATTAAAGCCAAGCGCCCAGGCATCTCTGTAATCACTTGATGTGCCTGTTTTCACAGCTGTCTGGTATGGTAAATTTAAGATTGAATCCCAGCCGAATTCTTTTTCCCTTGCACCGGGATCAGAAATAATATCTGCGATCAAGCTTGCAATATCTTCCGACAATACTCTATGGCTTTCGTTTCTTAAATGTTCACCCTCAATAAATGATAATGGTTTAAAATCTCCCATCCTGGCCAATACCGTATATGCCTGAACCAGTTCAAACAGTGTCAGCTCGCCATTGCCTAAAGCTAAACCGTCTCCATAAACATTTGGGTGGCCTGACAGACTTTCAATACCTAAATCATATAGAAAAGATAAAAATTCGTTTGGGCCGATGTATTGAATAGCTTTTACTGCCGGGATATTGAGTGAATTACCCAAAGCTTCCCGGAGCGAAATCAATCCATAGTGATCACGGCTGTAATTGTGATATGTATGCATGCCCAAACCAACGCTTTCTTCCAGTGGAGAGTCATCAAGCATGGTGGCTGCTGTCCATCCTTTACGTATTGCATTGGCATACAGCAATGGCTTTAAGGCTGAGCCGGGCTGCCTCTGAGCCGTAACAGCATCGATTTTATTGAACTGCTTATCTTTTTTGCCCGCATAGCCTACAACCCATGAAATAATTTCATTCGTTTCATGATCCACAATCAGTAATGCTCCGTTTGTTACATGAAATTTTTTTAATCTTTCAAGTCTATTATCAAGAATCTTTTGTGCTTTTAACTGTAATTCCAGATCTATGGTTGTATGAATAAGACCGCTGTCAAGCATATCCGGGTTTAACCGGGATTGTGCGTAACCAATAAAATGCGATAAGTTGTATTCTATGCCAGCCTGATGCAATACCAACTCCTGTTTTGATATTTCTGCTGCTTTGGCAGAATCTATATTCAAACGGCGGATTAAATAATTTATAGATTTGTCAAGTTTGGAAACCTGTCTTTGCGGGTCAAGCCATTTAGGAGATCTTACCAATACGGCTAAGGCAAGCATTTCTTTTTTATTTAACGTTGAGATATCACGATCGAAATAATAACTTGCAGCCTGGGCAATTCCCCGGCGCCTTGCTTTATATGGAACCTGATTCAGATAAAATTCGAGTATTTCAACTTTTGAAAACTTTTTTTCAAGAAGTAGCGCTTCAAAGCCTTCAAGCCATCTCGACCAAAATGATCTGGGCCTTGGGTGAAGCATCCTGACGACCTGTTCAGAGATTGTACTGGCCCCCCTGACTACTTCACCCGCTATAATATTCTGCCTGACTGCACCCAATCGGGCCAACCAGTCAACTCCGCCATGAGTATAGAACCTTTTATCTTCAGATATAATAAAGGCATTTTGCAAGAATTCCGGGATCTCGTGAATTTTTACAAAATCATAGATATTCCATTGGTTGTCATACGTCACATTCAAACGCTTGCCATAACGATCGAGATAGGTATTTTTTTTTGTAACCGAAATATATGTCAACAAATCATCTGGTATTGGTTTAATAGAAATGATTGTGGCGCCACAGAGTGCCGCCACAATCAAGGCACAAACCACAAGTACTGTTTTCTTATTAAACAGACCGGAAATATTTAAAGATGGCATTATTCACCCACATTTAATGTTGCCGGTAACCCTTTGCCATAAACATCAGGATCATACATCTCTTCTGCATGTACCGGCATTACACTAAATTTGCCTTCGGCTATCGCTTGCGCTGTATAGGACAAATGATAGTTTCCGGCAGGCAAATAATCCGCAAAAAATCTCGCCGAATCATGTCTTAGCTCTTTATGATAAAAACTCCAGAAATACCGTCCGTAATAAGACCAGTTTGAAAAGTTATAAAACCAGGAACCTTCTGCTGCTTTAAAACTGCCCTTATCCGCATCAACCGAAGATGCCGTGGCAAGGTCGGTATTAACAGGCTCAAGACCGCCCGGTATGGGATCATTGACTACAACAAAATGCCTGGCAGTGGGCACGGAAATAAAGAGGTCAACCTTAACCAGGTCTCCCCTCTTAATGCCCATTGGGCTTTTTAAAAGAACAAGCTTGCCTTCACGCTCTACTGAATATTCTCTGCGGATTTCAATGCCTGAATTAATTCTGGCTGCATTATCTTCCTTTAAATCATAGGAAATTCTTGCAGAGTAATACAGCCGTCCTTTACCTTCTTTCTTTATATCAAGTTTTGCAGAGCGCCCGGGGTCGTCTTCTCGAATCGGCCGATTTATTGTTACCATCGGATCAGTTTTTGAAGAAAAGGAAGTATCACCTATTTTTTCACCATCAAAGCTGACAGAAACCTTCATGGCAGGATCATCTTTCTCATACAAGTTTGAATAATCAATAAGAGCGTTTAAGCAAAAAACATTTTCCTGGGTATTTTCCCAATGATCCCTGTTTCCCCGGCTTTGCGTAATACTTCTCACAAGCTTGAACGGGATATCGCCAATAGCCGAACTTTGGCCAGATTGCACCTGTGCGCTTAAAAGGCCGGATAGAACAGCACAATTAGATCTCAAAGGTGTTGCAAGAACATATTTGTAGCTATCATCCCAGGGCTCATTAAACTGGAATTTTCCTCCGGTTTGACTTGCATGCCCCAGAATGGAGTTAACAGTCGCCCGGATTGCCTCTTCCGAAACACCAGTGGTTTTTATTGCTGCCTGCAAAAAGTGAGATTTTCCGAAAAGATCCATTTCAGGAACATGTGATTCATATCTTTTTATGTCATCAGCAGATATTTTTCCTGTTTCAGATAGCGCTGCCAAAGCAACTGCCCGAACTGTGGAAGACATGCCTTTACTATAAAAAGTTGGAAATTCATCCCGACGCAAAAGATTCAATAAGTACTCATGCAACCTTTCTTCTACATTCTCAGGAATCGTATAGCCGCTTCTTCGCAGCCAGTTAAAAGCAGTTGCAGTATAGGCCGAAAGATACGGGCTTACATATAGGTTAGATGGAATCCAATACACCATTCCGCCATTTGGAGCCTGATAATTGGCTGCTGAATTCAGGGCATTCTCGATATCTTTTTTCGGCTCCGGCCATTTCGTTTTTTCATTCAGGTATTCTTTTAATTCTATATATGAATTGGCGACAACAGCTTTTGTTAATCTTTGCTCCCAACAGTCATAAGGATATTCTTTAATGTATTTAAAAGCTCCGTCAAGATTTCCTATAACGGAAGCAGATAAAACTGCGCCAATAGATCCCACGTCGGTATATATGCCTTCGGGAACTTTCACAGACTCGCTTACGCCATCGGATACTATTGTGCCGTAAGTCGAAGCCGTTTCGAGCGAACGTCTCTTGTTTACCGGCACAGAATGCTCCAGCGCATCGGCATCAAGCTTATCACCGGCTCTGACAATAAACTTCAAATTTCCGTTTCCTTTTGTTAAGATTGGCAACCAGATATTTTCTCTTTTATATGGTGCAATTTTTATGTCATATACAAATGCTTTCTTTGAACCTTTTGCCAGGGGTCCATCAACGGAAATATTGACCTTAAGATTTCGCAATTTATCAGTCCGGTTCATTACATTAAAACCGGCCTTAAATTCATCTCCTTCGATTACTTGATTTGGCATAACAGGACGAATTTCTGTTGGGCGGTTAACTTTAATGTTTGCATCGCCAAGTCCCATCCGATCATCTTTTGTAACTGCAAGAGCCAAAATTCGCCAACCGGTAAGATTGTCCGGAACCTCAAACTCAATTGTAGCCATTCCATTGCTATCAGGTTTAATTGAGGGGTTCCAATAGCTGACAAATTTGAACATGTTTCTAAGTTCTGAGTATGCGGTTTCTCCACCACCACCACCACCGGAATTAGCACCCTTTTTCTCAAACTTCTGCCTGCCAACCAAACGACTGATCAGACTGTAGTTATTTACATCCAGATCATCCAGACGGTTAAACCCTGCGTAAGGGTCATAATAATTGTCACCGCTGCGATTAAGCGCCAATACAGACTCATCAACTACAGCAACAGCTATTTCAAAACGTTCATTGCTTTTTAATTTTTTCTTATTTATCTGAATCTTTGCCTTAACCTTTTCACGAGGCTTGTATGTGTTCTTGTCAGTACTTACATTGATTTCAATTTCTTTATAGGGATCAGCAACTTTTGCACTAACATAACCCATACGATAGCTTGGCTTTCCTAAATCCACCTTATCCGGGCCAAGAGGCTTATCAACACGGGGAGAGATTGCTACTACCGACAAATAGAAACCGGGCAGGTAATCAGGCTTTATCGGCACTTTTATAACAGGAGTACTTGTTTCCAATGTTTCAATCCAGCTATCCAAAATCCCATAACGCTCAATGGTTACCAGAGCTTTTGCACCGGGAAATGGATTTTTAATTAAATATCTGGCTGTATCTCCAATCTTGTATTTAGTTTGTTCGGGGATTATCTGCAAAGTTGCATCATTGGTCTGATCCCAAACAACGCTGCCTTTACCAATAACCCAGGCGTCAATAACAGTTTTATGTTCTCTATTCTTTTCATCTTTTATGGTTGCAACAAACTGATAATAGCCTGGGTGTTTTGGTACAAATTCACAAATACTTGCTCCTTTATCACTTTTTAAGCTGCAACTGGTTTCCTCAACCCACTCCATAATGTTTTGGGTTAAATATGCATTTCCCGGACCTTTTACCCGCGATGCCTTGTATTCACGATGATTAATCGCAATCGAAATATCCACGCCAGGAACCAATTTGCCAGATTGATTAACAACAAGCGCTTCAAGCTTTGCAGGCTTGTCTCTTTCATACAACCAACTGGTATTACGTAATCCTACAAATCTGTTTCTGCCGGCATAATTCGCTTTTGTTGAAGAAGCTACAAATTTTCCCCTTTCATCCTTTACAGCAGACTCAACCACAACAGAGCCATAATAAATATCTGTTTCAGGCAGGGTAAATGCTTCAATATATTGCCCATAATCGTCAAGCTTTCCTCTAATATCGAGCAGATTACTTTGCTCTGTATCCAAATATTTTCCACTGCTGCTTCCAAAAGTAAAGCCGGATGCTACGGGATTATCGGTTATGAAAGGTTCTTGATTTAATTTTGCAGTTAATCGGACTTCCGCTTCGGTAAAGGGCCCACCCGAATGTAATGTAGCAATTGTTGTTATTTCAACCTGATCATTTGCTTTAAACAGCTCCCCGTTTAGCTCGGTTTTTACATTAAACGGTGCTGGAGTAAAGTCACTTACCAATACAGACATCGGAGACCAGGCATAACTATTGTAGTTTTCTTCCTGACCTTTAACCGGCATAAGCTTGAATTGATACCACCCTACAGCCCCCTGTTCAGGAACTTTAAAATCTCCATCAAAAGACCCAAATTCATTTAAGATTACATCTTTTATTTCATAGATTATTTTATTTTGTGGATCAAAAACCTGTAATTGATAGCCTTCTTTCTTCGGCGATACCCATTTCTTGTTACTTTGCTCTCGAACATAAATTATAAACTGAATAGTATCTCCCAGTTTGTAGATGCCTTGTGCTGTGGTACCCCACGCATGAGTATGGCCTCCTTGTCTTTGTAATCTGGGATACACGTCACTGCCAGTTATGGAAAAAGGGCTATTAAGCGGAAGAACAGCGATATCGCCCTTATGTTCAATTTTTACAAAAAAACACGGCCTATCAGCTCTCCATCCGCCATAAATAATTTTCAGATCAGGATCAATCTCAGCCAGGCCGGGCAACTCAGCCAGACCGTTTACATTTGTAGTTGCTGATATTTTCAGGTTCTCAAGCTCCGACAAATTTTCGTAAGAACCCTTGTGCAAAGTTACCCTGGCACCTTTTACCGGTTTTCCACTTTCAAATGTGGTAACCCATACCAGTGAATTGAAATGACCTGCCTTAAAGTGCACCTGATAAGGAGTTACCTGGGCTAATATTTGGGGGTCGCCATACCACACCGGAGGCTTGGGGTCGGGATGCACTCTACCAAAAAGAATGCCGGTATCATCACCTATAAGTTTTTTTACACCCAGGGGAATAGCATAGGAAATATCCTCAACTTTCCGGACCGCAATTTCTGCCGTGAGATCTTTGCCTTTACTTGTGTCTCCCAGTTTGTTGTAAGTAACTATGACTTTGTTTAAATTTGTTACATACAAGGGGACATCACTTTCTACACCTTTTTCCAGAACTGCATAATCATGATTTAGTTTAATATTAGGTTCACGATGATCCGTGAAAAAATCAAAATCTGCTTTATTTTTCAGTTTACGCCCGAATTCATCCTTTATGTTTTTAATATCAATTTTAACTGTGTATTTTTGATAGGCCTTTAATAATTCCGGCAACCATACCTGATAATTTCGTCCGGTCCGATGCGGCGAAGACAAATGAGTCCAGTCATGGGTATTTTCCCAAGGGTCATAATCCTTACGCCCGCCATCTAATCTTGGCGAAAAATCCACATGATTTTTTACCATGGAATTCTTGACCGGAGAAGAAAACAACAATGCAACAGGACTTAACGGCGCGCACTTTTTTATAAACGATTGATCTTCTTTTGACTGGATAAGAGTTTCTAAAGCAATATCTTCAGCTAAACGTTCCCCTTTCGGTGTACAACGTAAGCCGATAAATTTAAATTCAGGATATGTTTCAAAACTAACTATTGTACGATTTTCTATACCGGATTCACCGCCCTCACTTGATACCAAGCCGGGATTAACATCAAACCAGATTGTACTGTTAAGGGGTAATTCTTTTTTGGGTTCAACCACCCAGACACTACGCGCTTGTTCTCCGTCTTTATTTGTAAGCTTATCATTTACCATGCTGTGGTCATCAGCGTTATCGTCTTCATTAGTGATCATCATCCACCACGGCTGCTCTCTTTGCATATCATCAGGATAAACAACAACCCCGACAGCAGCGCTGTCCTTTACTTCTCTTGCCGTCATAGTCAAGGATTTTTCAACTGAAGTCTTGGTAACAGGTTGATTAAAGGAAACTTGAATTAAAGGAGTCCCCGGAGATAACCAATTAACAAATTGCGTATAAGTTACTTTAGGACGAGCAGTAATAAAGGAATGAGTAACTTCATCTTTTAGCACTGCTCCGGTTTCGGTTTTTATTCCCGGCTTTATTATTACTTCATATTGTGTAGCCTGCTTCATCTTGTCTTCTTCACGAAGCTGGCATGCCAAAGCACTGGTATTTAACCAACGCCACTCACAATTTAATTTCGGCCGAATGGTTACAGGAATATCTTTGGAATCCCGCTCCATCCTTCCAATAGGCGCTACAGGCCTGTCGAATTGGAATACCACTTGCTGCCCTGCAGGCACATCATTGCCTTCCGGTGTGATTCTTAATATTTTTAGTTCATTATCACTTGGATTATTTGAGGAATCAAAACTTGGATCAACGGCCCATGCATAATTAAATGTACATAAGAGAATTAACAGCGCTACTGCATTGATTACTTTTTTCATTTTCTTTTTTACCCCCTAGCTAATTGAAACCCAAATAATTATTATCCGAGATAATTCTGGCAATCTCAGGGCAAATAAATGATGAAACGTGGTATTTACTAGTATAAGAATCTATGATTGATATACGACATAAGCTTAACGGAATGGAGTAATTATATAAAAGCAATGCCATAGCGGAAATAAAATAATAAGATGTGAACAGGCAAAGAAATGCCTCTTAAATAATTTCTAAAACCAATGGACCAATGTTTAGATGAGGTCTGGCTGGCCAGCTAACCAAGCCCCACCTAAACATTTTATCCCTAGGTAGATCCTAAAGAAGAATCTCCGGTTATCTTAAGGTGATGCTTACTATAGACAAATACTTCGTATTCGGTAGGCTCATCCAGCAACTCTTCCAACTGGACCTCTATTTCTTTTCTGAGCTGATTTTCTTTCCAGTTCATCCAATCTTCCATACTCTGCCAAGTACCGATTACCAAAGTTCCTTGAGGATTGTTATAGTCGACCAAAGTCTCACCTGAGATATATCCCTGCTGATTCATCGCCATAGCACGGATTTTTCTGATCAGTACGAAAACATTCCTTAAATTACCCTCTTTGATCTTCCTTCTCATGCAAACCTTAACAAGCATAATGACCTCCTTTATCCAAGTTGTTAGATGGTTCCATAATGCAACATAAGAATATGAATCAAAATATGAATTCCCCTCTTTAAACTTTTCAGGTATTCTTGGCTTAAGAGCTCATAGATACATATATAGTATTTTATGTTCAAAACATTTTATTATCAAGATTATATTCTTGTGTTGCCAGGGTAACCGCATTTAGAAATAATGGTTTTGTACAAATATCATAGACCGTCATGCCGGACTTGATCCGGTATCCAGAACCCATTAAAATTACTGGTTTCCGGCTTTCGCCGGAATGACGAATGTGGTTATCCTGCCGCAGCGGAAGTAATCGAATTTAACCGGGTTAAAAAATCATGGCAAGCGTGAGTTGCCGGGAGATTAAGGTAACCGCATTTGGAAATGACATAATCAACCCCCGCATAAAAAATAAATCGCAGTAAATTCCCCCTTAAAAAAGGGGGTTAGGGGGTTGTTCCGTATTTTATTACAACCCCCTTGATCCCCCTTTGCTAAGGGGGAATCTGAGAGAGGGAACGGGCATTTACCAATAACTCAACCAACTAATTACATTAGTTTATCTGTATATAGTTTTGGGTTAATTCCAAATGCGGTTATCCTGCTTGTGTTGCGCCTTTAATAATACCATAAACCCATCTTAAGCTTTATGGAACCAAGGATTTTAATAAGCATTTCCAAACGTTTGCGATCTATCTTGCCAAGCAAGCAGGGTTGGACACATACGGTTAAGTTACAAATCCTGGAGAACGCCCAGTAATCATGAATAATATTCATAAACAGGTTCAAAATATTGAACGCATATAATCATATTAATATCAAAGCATTACATCATCACTTGCAAATGCTGGTTCAAAATATTGAACTTGCTGTTAGTATTATAAAATCTTAGAAATGATTTATTAATTAGAAATAAAAGAAATAGCTAATTGTAACTATCTTGTATTTATAATAATAATGATTATATTGTATTAAAATTAAAAAAATAAACAGAATTGGCAAGTTATTTGCTTATACTCATATTAACCCCAAAATAATTCTTTTTTCTCCTTAGCGGCCAACCGGATCAATACCGGCTGGCCGCTACCCTTTTTGTCTCACTAACATTGGTAATTTTAGTTGCACCCGGTTTTTGAGTTCGTTTCTATTCTATATTTTGCGAAAAAAGCATGCAAAATCCGGAATATTTTTTTCAGATAGTAAAAAAGACATTTACAGGCCTTTCTTTTAAACGATTTTAATTATTAATTTCCCGATTTTTATTTTTTATGTCCGATAATGGCAAGGAAATTGCTTTGCAAGTTTAGATAAGACCTGGTTGTCTTGTGATTTGGAATACTGATTGCGTATCTTAAATCCCAATATAGAGCTGACACAAGACATAAAGTATTTACTACTATAACATCACTATAATAACTGGAGGATAAGATGGATTTTGCTTGCTTGAAAAAACTTGATTGCTATACCGGACATCTTAAGAAAAGTCCTTGCAGGGACTGTGAGTTGAAAAACAATCTTCCCGATTGTTTCGATGATTGCAACATATTGAAACAATTACAGGCAAGTATAGCCGGTATTATACCATCCTCGAATAATTATTCGGAATTTGAAACATTTTCCGTACCCTATCACCAATCCTGAACCATACTATAGATTAGAGATAAATATACCCGTCATCAGCTCAAGCCTATGACGGGTATATTTTATTTAATGGATGAGCCAGTTTCAAAACGTCCCATTTTGGCCGATCTCTGCGTTGGATGAAAATTTTAATCCTCGAAATACTCCATGTATTCCTGCGGTTAAAATTTTCATCCGCCTTGACCTTGACCAAACTGAAACGTTTTGAAAGTGG
>JAHIFE010000124.1 GCA_018901125.1 Pseudomonadota bacterium
ATTGCAAGTAAATTTGCTTCGCCGCATTTTAAAACAAGTCCAACGAGTTCATCCGCTCCCAAATTTTTATTTAACCCGGCAGCAAGAGCTTCGTAAATAAACTGATAAACTTTATCATCGCTTTTTCCTAAGATCAATGCATGGTCGGCATAAGCGGCAACACCCTTTATGCCATATGTTAAAATCTGCTGAAGGGATAGAATATCAGGATTAATATCCGGGTCGCTTTTTGCCCCCACTTTTTCACCCTGTTTTATAAGACCCTCGATTGTCTTTTCAGGAACAAAAATTGCCGGACCTTCTGTATAAACAGTATTAATTCCGGCTTTTGCAAGCTTTTGTTTAAGCGAATCACGGAGAATTACACATTGATTGATAAGTTTCTGAAACCTCGCAGGGTCAAAATCCACATTTGTTAATGTTGAAAAAATAGCCTCGCAAGTGAATTTGTTGATTTCTTTGTCTGTAATTCCTGCCTTATGCCCTTCAATTGCATATAACGCCAATCCTCTTACAGCATAAATCAGCAGATCCTGCATAGCTGCAACTTCTGGACTTTTGCCGCATACTCCTGCTATAGTACATCCTTCACCTTTTGCTGTCTGTTCACATTGGTTACAAAACATGTTTCATTCCTCCTCTTATAGTTAGTTGTTATGATTTATTAGCTTTTGAGCTTATAATATACATTATAAACTGGCTTTACCTTGACTTATGTCAAGAAAAAGACAATATTTTTAAAAAAGGAGAAAAGATGGAGAAAATTTTAGAAATCATATCCGCTGTCCCGCTGTTTAACGGCCTTTCAGATGATCAGCTTAATGAAATAAAAAATATTGCTGTAAGTAAGCATTTCAATAAAGGCGAAACCGTTTTTTTGGAAGGCGATCCCGGAAACGGTTTCTATGTTGTTGCAGAAGGGCTTGTTAAAATCTATAAAGTATCTGCCGAAGGAAAGGAGCAAATTCTTCATATATTGGGGCCGGGAGAACCTTTTGCTGAAGTTCCGGTATTTACCGGTCAATCGTTTCCTGCCAATGCACAAGCAATTGCCAAAAGTCATTTCCTTTTTTTTCCGAGAAAGGATTTTGTGGGTCTTATTACAAAGAATCCTTCTCTTTCCTTAAGCATGCTTGCTGTTCTTTCCATGAGGCTAAGACAATTTACAGTCCAGATTGAAAGCCTTTCTCTTAAAGAGGTACCGGGAAGGCTTGCTTCATATTTATTGCTGCTTTCCGAAGAACAAGGAAAAAAAGATTCAGTAAGATTAAATATTTCGAAAAATCAACTTGCCAGTCTTCTTGGAACAATTCCTGAAACATTGTCACGAATATTTGCAAAGATAGCAGATATGAAATTAATTGAAGTTGATGGCCGGAACATAAAGCTTCTCAATCGTTCCGGCCTTACAAATCTTGGAGAATATGGCAAATAAATTGTTATTTCAGGCCTGTCAACTCGGAACTTAACATCCTGATATGCTGCATTTCTTCTTTAATTATAGCTTCAATTTTATCTTTGCCGAATTTAGCGGGAACAGCATCTTTCATTCCCAGATAAAAAACAATAGAGTCTTTTTCAGCTTCTATTGCTGATTTGTAAATTTCTTTCAGGGATGTATTATCTATCTTTTTTTCAAAAAACACTCTTGTATCAGCAAGCGCACGAAGATAAAGAACAGCTTCATCCTGAGGATCAAATATCAAGGATGCTTTTTCTTTCTCTCCAAGACCTGCCCTTAATGACTTAAAGTCCTTTTCATGCTCATATTCCATGTCGGCAAGTTTAACTAAAAGTTTTTTGGCCGCAGAATCCGAGGCGCCCTCTGCTGCTTTTCTGTAGAAATTTACACCGTTTCTTTCGAGCTGCTCAGCTATTTCGAATACATCATCTGCATTAAAATCATAACTCATTGTCAATATTTTCCTTTCTTTTTTTCCACAAGATACGAGGTACGCAGGACTATGAAAAAAGTATTACTCTTTTTTCCCGCACGGTACTTAACCGTATGCTTGCATTGTGCAGACATGCAAAATTTGCAACAAAGTATAAGCCTACGATCTTTAATGAAACCGTTTTAATAATGAGCCACTTTCAAAACGTTTCAGTTTGGTCAAGGCCAAGGCGGGTGAAAATTTTAACCGCAGGAACACATGGAGTATTTCGAGGATTAAAATTTTCGCCCAACGCAGAGATCGTCCAAAATGGGACGTTTTGAAACTGGTTCTAATGTAAAAATTTTGTACTATTGTACCAGTCTTGTCAATAATTAATTATAATTAATTATCAATGATAGATCAGAATACCTTTTAAGCTGAAAATGCATGCGAAAACAGCAACGTATATTTACATATTAATGACATTTATGTAATTATATATAGTTCATATTACATAAATGTGCTCATAATAATATGAGCTTATCAGTTTAAAAATATAATTATATATCTATTATATCAACATGATATAAATATTAATGTTGATATGGCACAATGATTGCTCAAATAGTAAGACAATTGGCGCTATCAACTATATTCGTTAGAATAGGGGGAGGGACATTTAAATGAAAAAGATGTTATTATTACTGATTCTTATGGCATGCATATCAACGGCCATTGCTGCGGAACCTGAACCAACAGCAATTAGCAATAAAGAAGCAATTGAGCTGGTGCAGACACATGCTAATTATTTATGGACGCTTGTGGCGGCTGCACTGGTTTTTTTCATGCAGGCCGGATTTGCAATGGTGGAGGCCGGATTTACCCGTGCTAAAAACGCGATTAATATAATGATGAAAAATCTTATGGACTTCGCTTTAGGTTCCTTAGCTTATTGGGCTATAGGATTCGGCCTAATGTTTGGCGTTACACATTCAGGCTGGTTTGGTACTTCAGGATTTTTCTTAAGCGACTTTACACCCGATGGTGATCCATGGGTCCTGGCATTCTGGATGTTTCAGGTTGTATTTGCTGCAACAGCAGCAACAATTGTATCCGGCGCAATGGCCGAGCGCACCAAATTTTCAGGATACCTCATATACAGCGTTTTTATTAGTGCTTTGGTTTATCCTATATTCGGCAGCTGGGCATGGGGAGGTCTGTTTCATGGCAAAGGCTGGCTGGAAGGGCTTGGGTTTATAGACTTTGCAGGCTCTACTGTAGTTCACTCTGTCGGGGGATGGTCGGCTCTTGCCGGTGCTATAGTGCTTGGACCGCGCCTTGGAAAATACGGAAAAGACGGGAAGATTAAGCCAATTCTGGGTCATAATATTCCAATGGCTGCTCTTGGCGTATTTATCCTCTGGCTGGGATGGTTCGGTTTTAACCCTGGCTCAACAACTGTTGCGGATAAAAGCATTGCGATGATTTTTGTTAACACAAACCTTGCGGCTGCTGCAGGATGCACTATTGCCATGTTCGTCTCTTGGATTATGTTCGGAAAACCGGAAGTGGGCATGAGTTTAAACGGTGCTTTAGCAGGGCTTGTTGCAATAACGGCAGGCTGTGCAAACGTAACTCCCGGCAGCTCTATTATTATCGGTTCTATTGCAGGCATATTAGTTGTTTTTTCCGTTCTCTTTTTCGATAGGATAAGAATTGATGACCCCGTTGGCGCCATCTCAGTTCATGGCGTATGCGGTGCATGGGGAACTCTTGCTGCAGGAATCTTTAACATGAAAGGAGCGACACTCGCTATGATTGGTGTACAGGCTTTAGGTATTGGGGCATGTTTTCTCTGGACATTTCCTACTTTATTTTTACTGTTCAAACTTATAGATAAAACTATTGGATTAAGAGTTTCTCCCGAAGAGGAACTTGAAGGACTTGACCACGCGGAACATGGCGGTATGGCCTATCCTGATTTCGGCGTTTCCTCTAACAATGCATAACCTTTTTCGGACTCTTTCTTTGCGGGAAAGAAAGCCGTAGGAAGTCCAACTACGTTGGCTGCAAGTGAATAGATAATTATAACATCTTATGTATAATCATAAGATGTTATAATGCCTGGAAAGCAAAGTTCCGACTTTAGAGCCCGGCATGTTAAATGCCGGGCTCTAAAGTTTTATTGCTTTTGCGGAGTATAATTAATGGTGTTATGCATATTAAGTTCTGCTACGCTTGCTTCCTCCACCTCCGTATAATACAAAGCCCCTACGTCAATACCTCTTGTTTCAATAAACTTTGCAATAGGTTGTACGGCTGGCAACTTTTCTATACATGGAGCAACAACAAAAATAAAAGCCCATACAAGAAACAGGCACACAAAAAGAGCCGCAGTAAAATATTTCACAAAGTAACAGGTTGACATTTCTTGGATAAACCTATAATAGTAACTTCAGAAAATATGCGCAATATATGGAGCCACTTTCAAAACGTTTCAGTTTGGTCAAGGTCAAGGCGGGTGAAAATTTTAACCGCAGGAATACATGGGGTATTTCGAGGATTAAAATTTTTGCCCAACGCAGAGATCGGCCAAAATGGGACGTTTTGAAACTGGCTCTATGGGCTTAAATAGAAGGAAACATTAAGTTCTCATTTCAATTACAATGCTTAAATTATACACAGGTGAACTCATGAGAATAAAACTTCTTATTGCAATTACTCTTGTTTTAGTTCTTGCTTTTGGCATAAATGCATTTGGAGGAAGCAGCATACGTGAGAAGACTCTTACTTCTTCTGCTCCTGTTTATGAAGTGGAAGATCTAATTGCTGAATTGCAAAGTGATGGCAATAACGTGCTTGTTTCCGGAAAAATAAAAAATTTAAGTCATAGTTCGGTTAGAGGATATGTAATAATATATTTAAAAAATACTAAAGATCAGGTAGTCCGCTCAGTAGAAACCTATGTTCAGGATCATTCATATTTTCGGCATGGCAAAGCAGGAGAATTTGAGACTACAGTCAACATCGGCAATATCCCTGATATCCAGAATGTTGTGGTAGAGTTTGTAGTAAAATGAAAACATATCAATACTGCAATTCTTCACCTCTTGCTAAAGGAATTATATTTATCCGGAACAAGTTGAGCGAAGTCTGCTTCTGTCCGTTCCAGTACCTTTCAAGAAGCATTGAATATCCGATTGAAATAATAAAGTAAGAAATCATATCAGCAGAATGAGTTCGGTCATACCAAAGAGCCACTTTCAAAACGTTTCAGTTTGGTCAAGGTCAAGGCGGGTGAAAATTTTAACCGCAGGAATACATGGGGTATTTCGAGGATTAAAATTTTCACCCAACGCAGAGATTGGCCAAAATGGGACGTTTTGAAACTGGCTCTCTATTATTAATTTAACAAATATTTAACTTCCTGATAGCTACTTGCCTGAAGTAGAACAAAATGTCTTAACCCGGAATAAAATTATCCATTTTAGAAGTGGGTACAAAACGATAAAGGAGTAAATGATAATGAACGGTTTCCTGAGAAAATTTGTGCGCAAAAACCTTAAGCTTACTGTAGATATGTCAATGGTTGCAAGCACTGTAATTTTGCTGGCAGGAATATTCATGTTAATGGCTTGCGCTAGTGAAAGCCATAATGTTTTGGAAACAGAATCGGTAGCAACTTATAAAACAGGTTATAGCGGCCCGAAATATCAACTATCAGTCGGTAAATTTGCAAATCGTTCAACCTATATGAACGGGATATTTTCAGACGGAGCAGATAGGCTTGGCTCTCAGGCAAAAACTATCTTAAAAACACATCTTGCTCAGACAAACCGTTTCGTTACTATGGATCGGGACAACATGAGTGAAATTGCCGAAGAAGCAAAGATAGCAGGAAAAAATCAGGAACTCACGGGAGCTAATGTTATTGTTACCGGTGAGGTAACGGAATTCGGTCGCAAAGTTACAGGTGATAGTCAACTTTTTGGGATTCTCGGTCATGGCAAAAAACAAGTTGCTTATTCAAAAGTATCAATCAATATCGTGGATGTTCGAACTTCTCAGATTGTTTATGCTATTCAGGGTGCAGGTGAATATGCCTTGAGTAACCGGGAACTCCTGGGTTTTGGCGGAACAGCGGGATATGATTCAACCCTGACAGGCAAAGTGCTTAATTTAGCTATTATGGATGCTGTAAACAAGCTTGTTGAAGGCCTTGAGCGCGGTGAATGGAGCCCGGTTAAATAGAAATGTTGAGTCTATCCAAAAAAATTCTTTTACTGATGATCGCTCTGTTTGTTGCAGGTTGCGCTAGCAATAATACTCTATATGAATGGGGTTATTATGAAGACTCAATATTTGATATGTACATTAATCCAGGCAAAACATCTGTAACTGATGAAATCAATCGCTTTGAGGAACAAATTGAAGAAACAACCTCATCTGGCAGGTTTGTTCCTCCTGGACTGCATGTGCATCTGGCATATCTGTACTTTTATGAAGGGGATTATGCTACAGGCATGTTACACTTGCAAACTGAAAAGAAAAAATTCCCCGAATCATCGCATTTTATTGATGGGATTATAACCCGGATGAAAAAATGAAAAAGAACTTATTTTTATCCATATGTAATCTGTTACTTTTTACAGTATTTTTTGCTCAGGGGTGTGCCACTGCTCCGAAGCCTCATGACTACAGTGCATATCTGGCAAATATGCCGGCTTCAATTCTGGTGCTTCCTCCACGAAATGAATCTACGGAAGTCATGGCCCCATATATTTATCTTTCCACGATTACAAGGCCTCTTGCAGAGCGCGGGTATTATATTTTTCCGGTTGCTGTAATAGATATGCTTATGAAAGAAAATGGCGTGCCTTCGCCTGATGAAATGGCACAGGTAAGTCTTGATAAGATCCGTGAAATCATTCATCCCGATGCGGTTTTATACATGACCATTAAAGAATGGGGCACTAAATACCAGGTATTAAATTCGATTTCGATAGTATATCTGTCGGGCCAGCTTGTTGACACTGAAACCGGAAGGGTTCTTTGGCAGGGAGAGTATCGTACAGTAAAGAATTCCAGCGATGGTCAGCAGGGATTAATCGCCATGCTGGTTTCTGCGCTTGTAAACCAGATTGCAAACAGCATTTCTGATCCCACACGTGATTTGGCATGCATAAATAATAATCAGTTGTTTTTAAATCAACGCGATGGTCTGCTGTTTGGAAAACGGCACGGCCAATTCGAATTGGATCAGCGCAATCACCGTGAAATAATGAATCGGACTGCTGCTGAAAACAGCCCCTGATCAAGTGCAGAAAATGTTGCATGCTGCTAACAGTCAGGGGTTCACTTCTTTGGTGTAAGCAGTACTTGTTCTCGAATTAAAAAGGGGACGAAATCCGAACGCGTTTCCCCAAAACAGCTATTTGTTAAGTTCTCCCTTAACTGCCAGTCCGATCTTTTCTAATGTTAACGGTTTCTTTATATATTGACCGGCACCTAATTTTTGAGCTGCCTTCATCTCATCTGTTTCGGAAAACCCACTGACAATAACAGCCTTTTGTTTCGGATGAATTTCTATTATTCTCTTGTATG
>JAHIFE010000125.1 GCA_018901125.1 Pseudomonadota bacterium
CCATTTTGGCCGATCTCTGCGTTGGGTGAAAATTATAATCCTCGAAATACTCCATGTATTCCTGCGGTTAAAATTTTCACCCGCATTGACCTTGACCAAACTGAAACGTTTTGAAAGTGGCTCCCCTGATTGGTCAATAAAAATCATACAGGTTGTTATAATAATAAATATCAAAATATTAGCCGTTATTGCAGAATAAATTCTTTATTGACGTTTTCTACTGTATTAGTGTATTTAAATTAACTTTGAAAGTGGCTCATGTGAATAAAGATAAATATGTGTTAATTTCTTAATGGAGTTCTGATGAAACAATATGTCGTGGATGAACTGAGATACAACGACTACGAAAAGATAAAGATGTGCCTTGATGAAAACCTTGGATCTTCTGAAATTGCAGGAATTTACTGGCTGCCCATTGATGATAGGATTTTAGCTGAAAAGCAGACAGAACATATTAATTGTCAGCCGTTTTTCTTTGTAATTATCCTTGAAGAAAACCTTATATCCACTGAACTTCTGGTGCGTACTAAAAACAAAATTAAGTGTAATTGCATTGGCTATGCTACTGAAAAGCAGAGAAACTGGCTCATAGGTTATATGGATGCCATGCTAAATAAGCTCGAAATTTCAGTTTGATATATAAGGCAGAGCCACTTTCAAAACGTTTCAGCTTGGTCAAGGTCAAGGCGGGTGAAAATTTTAACCGCAGGAATACATGGAGTATTTCGAGGATTATAATTTTCGCCCAACGCAGAGATCGGCCAAACTGGGACGTTTTGAAACTGGCTCGACAGTCTTGTTTGAATATCGGAATATAGAAGCATCAAATTAGATACTCTTTATTAAATATTAGGAAACATTATAATGTTAAAAATCATTCCTCTTGGAGGTTTGGGAGAAATCGGTCTTAATATGATGGCCTTTGAATATGGCGATTCTATTTTTGTGGTCGACGCAGGCCTTATGTTCCCTGAAGATTACATGCTCGGAGTCGACTTTGTAATTCCCGATATGCTCTATCTTAAACAAAACAAATCCAGGATACTTGGAGTAGTATTGACCCATGCCCATGAAGACCATATCGGAGCGCTTCCATATTTGCTAAAAGATATAAATGTGCCTGTTTTTGGGACTTCGTTTACTTTAGGCCTTGTCCGGCACAGACTTGAGGAGCATTCTCTGCTTTCTTCCGCTTTATTGTATGAAATCTCATCTTCTGAAAAACTGAAACTTGGCCCTTTTGAAATCGAGTTTATTAAAGTAGGCCATAGCGTAGTTGATGGAGTTGGACTTGCAATCAGAACTCCTTTGGGGCTCATTGTTCATACAGGCGATTTTAAAATTAGTTATACGGTGGAAGGCATGATAACCGATGTGCACAGTTTTGCACGCTGCGGAAGCGAAGGAGTTTTATGCCTGCTTTCAGATTCAACAAACATTGAAAAGGAAGGCTATACTATTTCCGCAAAGGAGATAGGTGAAACAATTGCAAGAATAACTGCAGGATGCAATGGCAGAATAATAATCGCCCTTTTTGCTTCAAATATTGCAAGAATTCAGCAGATTGTTAATATTGCAGAAGCGAGAGATAAAAAAATTATTTTTAATGGAAGAAGTATAGAACTCAGCGTCAGCATAGCAAAAAAGCTTGGTTTTCTGAAAGTAAAAGCTGGGCTTGAGATTGATATAGGCCAGATAAACGATTTTTCAGACGATGAGATAATTATGATTACTACAGGCAGCCAGGGAGAGCCCCTGTCCGCCCTTGCACGCATGGCTACCGGTGCGCACAAGCAGATAAACGTGAAAAAGAATGACACGATTATTCTCTCTTCCAAGTTTATTCCAGGGAATGAAAGAGCTATAACCAATATCATAAACAAACTTTACAAACGCGGAGCTGACGTAATATATGAAAAAATATCAAATATACATGTATCTGGCCATGCTTTCAAAGAAGAACTGAAATTAATGATAACACTAACAAAACCAGAATACTTCATTCCGATACATGGCGAATACAGACATCTGTCTCTTCATGCCCGACTCGCTGCAGAGGTTGGAGTAAAGAAGGAAAAAATATTACTTGCAGAAAACGGGCAGGTAATCGAGTTTAATGAAAAAGGTGGAAAGATTAAAGAAGAGGTTGTAACAGGACGAATTCTTATCGATGGCAAAGGAATAGGTGATGTTGGAAGGAGTGTCCTTAAAGAAAGAAGATTGCTATCAGAAGAAGGACTTGTAGTTGTTAATATGGCCTTTGATGAAGAAACAGGCATTATTATATACGGGCCGGAAATAGTATCTAAAGGTTTTGTTTTTGAAACCGAAACAGGGCATCTTCTCGAAGATGCAAAATGTGTTATTCTTGAAATAGTTGATGACATATCGACCAGCGTACCTGACAGGGTCGGTAAAATTAAATCCAGAGTGCAGACTGCGTTAAGAAAATATTTTAATTTTGCCATTAAACGCAGACCTGTAATCCTTCTTTTTATTATTGAAATATAAAACAGGACAATAAATATGCGGAAGGAACTGATAGGAATATTTCTGTTTTTTCTTGTCATTTTTACTTTAATAGGCCTTTTGTCTTACAGCTCTTCTGATCCATCCATAAACAATGTAAAGACCATCGGTGAAGTTCATAACCTCTTTGGTGTGTTAGGCTCCTATATTTCAGATATATTTATTACCCTCTTTGGGATAGCCTCCTTTTTTATTCCTGCAACTATTTTTATTATCAGCATAAGATTTTTCGGTACTTATACAAAGCAGATAATTATATACACACTCACAGGCGGGCTTCTTATTATTATAGCTACAAGCAGTCTGCTTTCGTTTCATGAAAACAGTTTTTATATATTCGGGAGCGAATTCCCCTCAGGTGGGATTATAGGAATTTCGCTAAAATCCTTTCTTGTAAAATACTCCAATCTCACAGGATCAGTTATTATCCTGATTCTTTGTCTGGCCGTCGGCTTTATTTTCACAACCGGTCTTTCGATAATTACTAGTTTGAAACGATTGTGGAATATCTATTTAGTTGCCCTGGAACGCATAAAAACACAAGCAATTATGCGAAAAGAACGCAAAGGAAAAGCAAAAAAACGGTTACGGCTAAAAGCTGAACAAAATGGTGAAAACGAGCACGAAATAGAGATAAAGGCATTAAAGACACAACATGTTAAACAAACTCCGGTTCCAAAGCAGGATGTATTTGATTTCATGCGTGACGGCAATGAGTTCCGGTTGCCTTCCGTAAGTTTTCTGGATAATCCTCAGGCAAGATCGGCAGGTGTTAATCCTGAAAATCTTAAAATGCAGTCAAAGCTTTTGGAAAAGAAACTGGAGGATTTTGGTGTAAATGGTAAAGTAGTAGCAGTTACCCCTGGCCCGGTAATTACAACTTTTGAATATGAACCGGCTCCCGGTGTAAAGATAAATAAAATTGTCAATCTTACAGATGATCTGTCTCTTGCTCTGCGAGCAATAAGCATAAGAATAGAAGCCCCGATTCCGGGCAAAGCTGTAGTTGGGATCGAAATCCCCAACGCGGACAGAGAAATAGTTACATTTAAAGAAGTAGTAGTTTCTGGCGCTTTTGAAAAATCCAAATCAAAGCTTACACTTTGTCTTGGAAAAGACAAAGTAGGAAATCCTGTTGTAGCTGAGCTTGACAAAATGCCTCATCTGCTGATTGCCGGAGCAACCGGTTCTGGGAAAAGCGTGGCTCTAAACACCATGATATGCAGCTTGCTGTACAAATCCACCCCTGATGAGGTTAAGCTACTTATGGTCGATCCTAAAAGGATTGAACTTTCCATGTACGACGGCATACCGCATCTGATTACTCCTGTTGTAACAGACGTCAAAAAAGCCACAAACGCTCTTTTCTGGGCTGTTCACGAAATGGAAAGAAGATATATAATTCTTTCGGAAAGCAAAGCTAGAAATATAAATCAGTACCAGCATAAAGTTGCAAAAGGAGAAAAAAATGAAAAAGGGGAAGATCTGGAAAAGTTACCCCTTATAGTCATTATTATAGACGAGCTTGCCGATATGATGATGGTAGCTTCACGTGATGTAGAGGTTTCCCTCACCCGCATTGCCCAAATGGCAAGGGCTGCTGGAATTCACCTGATTCTTGCAACACAAAGACCTTCGGTAAACGTGTTAACCGGAATAATAAAGGCAAATTTCCCAACCCGTCTTTCCTTCCAGGTTTCTTCGAAAACGGATTCGAGAACCATTCTTGATGCCAATGGAGCTGAAAGCCTGCTTGGTAATGGAGATATGCTTTTTATGCCTCCCGGCACTTCAAGAATTCAGCGAATACACGGATCGTATATATCCGAGGCTGAGATAACAAAAATTACGGAATATTTAAAGAAACAAAAAAAACCGGATTATGATGAAAAAATAACTGAGGCACGGTCAGTTGACGAATCCGCTGAAGAAGCTACGGAATATGATGAAAGATATGACGATGCCGTAGCATTGGTTGCAAAAACCGGACATGCGTCTATATCCATGATACAAAGACACTTGCGCATAGGCTATAACAGAGCTGCCCGTATAGTCGAAGTCATGGAAAAAGAGGGGGTAGTAGGACCTTCCGACGGCGTTAAACCAAGAGAAGTACTTGTTAACAGGCTGTGACCCTAAGATTATTGAATAACTCATATTTATTAAGAGAAGAAGAACTTGAAGTGCGGGACGTTTTATGAAAAATGGCAACGGCTATCTTCCTATTTCTGAGGGCACCGATGAGATCTATACCAGCCCCAATATAGCGATTCGATGGTTGGGAAATCGTTTGATCAGTGATATTGCGTCTTTGATGTCAAAGGTGGGGGCTGATGCTTTATCAGGTCTCAATGTCGGATGCGGTGAGGGGCAGATGATCTCCCGCTTGTTTCAAAGCGGCATGAGACACAAGATTACGGCAGTGGACATTGACCCGGCTCGAATCGCCTTTGCATATCAGCACAATCCGGTATGTGATTATATCAGAGCCGATATCTTCCATCTTCCATTTAAATCCCGGGCTTTTGATTATGTGATTGCAACCGAAATTCTGGAACATCTTTCAAATCCATCGGTTGCCCTCAAAGAAATTGCCAGAGTTGCAAAACCCAATTCGCCAGTCATTCTCTCGGTTCCTCATGAACCTTTTTTCCAATGGGGGAATATTGTTCGAGGGAAACACTGGAAGCGATGGGGACGTACACCTTCCCATGTTCAGTTCTGGAGTCGCTCCGAATTTCAAAGATTAATCGGAAATGTTATTGAAATTCAAGAAGAGCGATGGATTTCATGTTTTCCCTGGCAGCTCTATCTGGGTAAATTTAAACCAACCCGGTCCGAATAAATTTAGCGAAAAGGCCTTTCCCGCACATTTATTATAAGCAATGTGGGTGGAATCAGAATTTGCTTATTACCCTCTTTTGTTCAGACTTGTTGCAGACATATACCGTGTTGATCCCACACATGAACCGTTTACTTGATTTCAACTCGAAACTACCCCCTGAAATCAGTGCAATCATTTGTTTGCTCGTAAATCCATAAACTTCCTTTGCTTTCATTCCTCTTTCGTTTTGGTCCACATCCCATGGCTTTCTGATTTTATGCCAGAATGAGGAAATAATAGGTGGTATCATGGTGAGAATCAGCAATCCGTCATCGGCAAGTACCCGATGACATTCTAATAAGACCTCATCCCTGTTGGGGATATGATTCAAAGCGGCAAGAATAGTAACCGTATCGAATGCAGCATTTTCAAAGGGTAGTTGAGCCGTGTTTTCAACAACGAAATCGACATCCCCCCAATCATAAACATCAACACCAACACCGTTTCCGTACTGCCGGACTAGATTGTTCATCCCGCAACCGATGTCCAATACATACCCGTTCAGATAAGGCCATACCGTTTTTATTCTCTGTTGTTCCAGTTTCCTTCCCAAACAGTCATCCATGTTCTTCGTCGCTTTGATAATAAATATTTATTTTTTCAAAATAGAGAATTATTTTCTCAATCCTCTAATAAAAACCTTTCCTTTCATCAAATTATATTTGCTCTTAATCATATCCATTGTTATCATATAATTATGGTAATACAATCAGCTATTATGTTCAAGCTATTTATGCGCAGCTATTTAGAACCTTTGGGCAGATGAACAGCAAAAGGGTAAAAGTATTTATTTACTTATTACTGTCGACAATATTATTGTATTTTGTCGGCAAAGCAATCATCCGGCAGATCGACAACATAAACTGGGATACTTTAAGGTTTAACTATACATTCCTGGTATTGGCAATTTTATCTGATATTATCTCAAGGATTTTTGCAGGAATTCTATATTCTTCTCTTCTAAGACGACTGGAAGCATTCCTGCCGCATCACGTTGCCATGTCCATCAGTTGGCTTTCCCTGTTAGGGAAATATATTCCGGGTAAGATAGCTGTTCTGGGAAGTGGTATGTTTTTGCTGTCACGGTATAAAGTGAGGCCTGAAATTACAGTTATTGTGCCGGTGCTTGCAAACGGAATGTTTATTATTTCATGTTTATTTCTCTCCCTGCCGCTGTTTTTTTCACAACCGGCAGGCAATATTATTCCATTTTCTCAAGCCTGGTTTTTTCTGCTTCTCTTTATAGGAATTATAGCCATGCACCCCAAAATGTTTTTAGGATTGGCAAATTGGATGCTCAGGCTTATTAAAAGGCCTTCTTTACAAACCGGACTAACTTTTAAACAAATGTTGCTACCATTTTGTATAGTTTTAGCTCAGTGCATCTTTTTAGGAATAACAACATGGTGTGTGATGAAAGCACTAACTATTATAAGCGTTTCTGCAATTCCTGTGGTTATTTCGATCAGCGTGCTGGCAGGGACATTGGGATTTTTAGCTTTTTTCAGCCCCGCCGGATTAGGTGTCAGAGAGGGTATATATTTGTTGACGCTAAGCCCGTTTATCGGTTCGGAAATGGCTGTTTTGACAGCGGTGTGTCTTCGCATGTTACAAACTGCAATGGATGCGCTAATGGGTGCAACAGCATTGGGATTATTGCGTTTAACTAACACTCATGAAAAGATAAAAAATGTATGATATACGATAACAATTTAAAATTATGGCGGGATCTATCATCTTAAGACTCTTTATGTTCATAATCATGATAGCAACCAGCGGTTGTAGTGGTCTGGCTTTGCTTGCCATGAACTATAATGCCCAACCCATGCTATTCCAATATGAAGGGCAGGCCCAATCAGTTTGCCTCACCGGTGATTTTAATAAATGGTCACCAAATACCCACTGCATGGATAAACAGGACGGGCTATGGTATATCCGGGTGATGCTTCCGGCCGGGACCCACCGCTACGCATATATTGTTAACGGCCGGCAATGGGTGGTTGATCCAAAGGCTCTTTTTATCGAGAATGACGGCTTTGATCGGCAAAATTCAATTATTATAATTAACTAAGCAATGGGGTTGAAATATAATTTCCATTATATGTGGCCTTAATGTGACCAATATTCAATAAACAACGTATATATTATAAGAATGAGCCAGTTTCAAAACGTCCCATTTTGGCCGATCTCTGCGTTGGGTGAAAATTTTAATCCTCGAAATACTACATGTATTCCTGCGATTAAAATTTTCACCCGCCTTGACCTTGACCAAACTGAAACGTTTTGAAAGTGACTCGAATAAAAAGATTTTAAACTACGGAATGATATTCTCGGATGTGAGCGCTATATTTGAAAGAAAGCCTGCTGATAAAATCCATACTGGATGGGAATGCACAAGAATATGCTATCTTGGTGAATCGGTATAAGCGCCCAATTTTCAACCTGTTGCTTCGCATGACCGGCAGCAGAGAAGACGCAGCAGACCTGGCTCAGGAGACATTTTTAAAAGCATATGATAATTTGGAAAGTTTTAAACTTAGTAATAATTTTTTCCCATGGCTTTATGCAATTGCCGCAAATTTAGCCCGTGACAACTGGCGTAAACAAAAGCATGCTGCCAGTCATGCAGAACAAATCAGTCAGCAGATGGACAGTTTTTTGGAAGAAAAGACAGCTGTGGAAGAACAGATGATAGTAATGATGGATACCCAAAGATTAGCAAATTGCCTGAATGAATTACCTCACGATTACCGGGAAGCCTTGATATTGCGTTACCATGAGGGTTTGCCTATGGGAGATATTGGAAAGGCTCTTGGGGTCTCAACAAGCGGCGCAAAAATGCGCATCAGCAGAGGTATAGAAAAGCTGCGTGCCCTGTTTCAATCGTCTTTTTCCACCAGCAGTCAAGTACCCAAAGGGAAATAGGACAATTTAAGAATATGAAAAATAAAATTTCAAACGAAGATCCCAGCATAGATTATCTTACCGGCATGATCGCCAGTTTGCCGGATGAGGAGCCGCCGGGTGACTTTATGCAGGCTGTGATGCAGCAAATTATTCCTAAACCAATTAGCTTCCGACAGCGATTTTGGCGTTTTCTTATAGCTCCATTTACCGTTATTGCCATTCGCCCCCTGCATGCAGCGGTTACCATCGTGTTGCTGGTTGGACTTCTGTTTGTATTTAAAACATTTTGGATATCTGATAATGATTATCCATATGCAGCAAGCTCAAAAAATGCCAACACAAAACTGGTTAACTTTATTCTGGATTACCCATCAGCCAAAAAGGCTGCTGTCATTGGTTCATTCAATCACTGGCAGCCGGAACATTATCACATGCATCGTAATCTGTCCGATGGCACGTGGCAGATTGCTGTCGCGCTACAGCCAGGACGCCATGCTTATGCTTTTATTATTGATAATACAAAAATTATTGCTGACCCCCGCGCTTTGTGGGAGCAGGATGACGGTTTTGGAACCCGAAACTCCATTTTAACCATTGATAATGAATATGATAACGGATCTTCAGATGAAAATCGTATTTAAATATAGCCTGTTACTGTTTATCCTCTTCTGGCTCATTTTGCCTAGGGATATATGTGCCGAAGACAGCACCCTGCTTGCTAACGAAGTTCGCTTGGCAAAGTCCGCAGGTGTTGACGACGATAGCGTAAACCGTATACTGGCTGCCGCACAACGCCATCAATTGCAGCATGAAAACAAAGTATATTGGATTACACAGATACGCACAGCCGCTCAGGAAGGCCTTCCGACATCAGTGCTGATCAACAAAATTGAAGAGGGGCTGGCAAAAAATATTGAGTCAGAAAGAATTAATGCAGCATTGGTACAGTTAATAGACCAATTGCGCTTTGTCTACAAACTGACTAAAGGTGCATCTCGTAACCATCAAAATTCTACACCGGCTGAACAAAACCGGATAATTGCCAGGATGAGTGAATTATTATCGGCCGGATTGACTCAAACTGAAATGAAACGCCTGTATACATCTTGGGAGTCAGCTTCCCAGAAACAAAAACTTGAAGCAATGACCTTTTATGCTGTTGCCAAACAAGCCGGCCTTAACCCCGAAGATGCTGATCAGATTGCATCTGCCGGAATTAAGCATAACCATTTTCACAGCTTTCCTCTTGAGTTGTCCATGATGATCAAAGCGGCCAAAGCAAACAAAATTGCAAATCCTGAAATCACTTCCGAAGCCCTTAAAATAATCAGTGGCGAGCAAACGGTTCAGGAAGCTCATCGCAAAATGGATATCCGTCAGATGTTTCCTAATCCAAGCCAGGTATATCGTGACGATCTAAACAATAACAACAGACCAATGGGAATACGAAGCGGTGAAAGCGGTTCCGGAGGTTTCGGCAGCGGACGCAGCGACAGTGGCAGCAGTGGTAGCATTGGTAGTGGAGGTATTGGAAGTAGTGGAAATGGCGGAAGTGGCGGAAGTGGCCGGGGGAGAGGGCGTTAAGAAGAGAATTATTCAAAATCCTAACTTACATATATAGTTACTATAATCTGAATTATAATAAAACTATAAACAAACACAAAAAAGGCGGGTTCACTAATACCCGATGAACCCGCCTGACAAATCAAAAACCATTCTATAATCTTGTATTAAATAGAAATTACCCTTTACATGACCCATCCCTCAAACGATCCTGGCTTCTGATACGATCACGGGTTCTATCGGCAGCATACAAATTTCCAATATTGCCATCTGTGAAATCAAGACATGAACCATCTTTTAATTGGTCACGATCACGGTCGCGGTCGTCAGCAAAAAGTTCCCCGGTATTGCCATCTGTGAAATCCAAACATGAACCATCCTTTAATTGGTCACGATCACGGTCACGGTCGTCAGCAAAAAGTTTCCCGGTATTATTATCTGTAAATTCCTGGCACGAACCATCTTTCAATTTATCCTGATCTTTGGTACGATCATGGGTTCTATCGGCAGCAATAACAATACTTACACTGCAGAAAAGAACAACCAATACTAAAACTAATGATTTACGCAAAACGGACATGATTCTCCTCCTTTGTTGTTAAGGTTAGACTTGTTTTTGTTTACGTGATTTTCAATTCCGGAATATGAAAAAAATGACGATAATACTAATTATCGTTTTAAAATGATTTACGTTCGACTTCATATAAAGTCACAATTTATTTTAGACTGGCATAAAATTATCATAACCGATTCTTTTGTTGAAAACGCTATCTGCTTTACAGGCTTGTCCTTGACATATAGAAGTATTTTATCTAATATCCAAAATCATATAAAATCATAATGCTGGCCAAGATACCGGATAGATTGGAAACATAATGACAAATAAACACAAAATACCTAATAAAGTTACAGCTATGCTTGTTTATGGCCGGCTTCCGCTTGTCTCGTTGGGAATGCTTTGCGCCATTGCAGTTATGTGGATGCGCAGTCCTGTTCTTTATAGTATGGGGGTTTCTTTTCTTTTTATCTCAATGTCCTTTGATCTTGTTGACGGATGGTTTGCAGCACGGTTCAGCCCGAATCCAACCCTTGCCAATCTTGCCGAAAGGATAATGGATAAAATTGTTTATTCGATTATTTTCCCTCTTGTTGCAGTCGGTGTTATGTGGCGTCTTATATTCATTTCACCAGGCCACACAAGGCCTGAGCTTCTTCACGCCATTTTTATTCTTATTTTATGTGTAATAGTACTTATCCGTGATAATTTTGCCCATTTTATCCGGAGTTTTGCAATACAGAAAGGGCAGGAACCTGAATTAAGGGAAATTACAAGACTTAGAACAATTGTTGCCGCTCCGGTTGGCGCGCTCTTATATGCCCACGCCTTTTATGTTCCGGATGGCTCAGGAATACTTTATTCCTGGGTTTCATGGATAGGAAATCTTTCCCTGCGTACTCTTTTTATTATTGAAATTGTTTTTCTTGTAATCAATCTTGGATCTATAGCGGGTTACTGCAGAAAATACGGAACATACTGCCTGGATGATATTTGCGACAATGATGATCTGTTAAGGAGAAAAATACTATCCTTTTTCCCTAATTCACTTACTATAATGAATGCTATTATGGGATTTCTTGCTGTATTCTTCACATATCAGGGGAGAATTAAAGAAGCATATCTTATTCTTATAGGCGCAACTATATTCGATAAGCTTGACGGAGCGCTTGCACGCAAACTGGGTCTCACAGAGCCTCTTTCTACCGACACTCCAAAAATCAGCATGGGAAGTTTTTTGGATGATTTCGCTGATGCAATCAGTTTCTGTATTGCTCCGGCATGGATATTTTATATAATTCTTTCAGATGCTCATAATAATTTTATTTCACCGTTTCCGATAGGTTTTGCCGCACTCTTTTATTTAATTCTAGGTATAAGCAGGCTGGTTTATTTTACTTTGGACAAAAACCCTATTCCAGGATTTTTCAAAGGGATGCCGACTCCGGCAGCCGCGTTGCTTGTAACTGCACCTTTAATTATATTTAGCCAGAGCATATCCGATAACTCCCAACTGGTTTATTTTTGGGGAATTTTTTGTTTTGCAACTATGGTTGTAGCAAGCCTGGCGATGAATCTTTACCCTGTGAAATATCTTCATCTTGGCCGATTCATGAGCCGGCATCCACGGGTAGGGCAGATATCTCTTGTCGTGCTTTTATCGGTTTTCACACCTTATTTCGGGTACGTTACTTTTATATATATGCTCTTATATCTTTTCTCCCCCATTATAACCGGACGTATTGATCCCGAAGTCGCGGCAAGAGAAACAAAAAACATTGCGTAACGAAACTCTATGATCCCATCTTGCATTCTTTGTCCCATTCGGGGCATGCTGTTTTCATTTCGGATGAATATTTAAGTGAACATTCGCCACATTCCATTTCAACATTTGGCACATCACCATATTTCTTTTTTATTTCTTCGGGGGATAAAACAGTAAGACTTGTACATCCGCACTGAGGACAGGCTGTTTTAATAGCATATCTCTTTTTTTCCATATCTTATCTCCTTAATATAAAGTTAATGGGGAATAATATTTAAATTGTTCATTCATGACACTGATTACCAAAGAAACCGGTCTTCCAAACAGAAAATCAAGAAGTTCGGATTCAAGTCCTCCTTTTGTTACAACGATTTCCCGTATAGCATTGTCATACTCAATAAGTTCTGAATAATTTTGCCACAAATATTCGCTTTTTTGCTTTCCGGATCTATCAATAAGTTCTGTAATTTCTTTATATGAGCATCTCTGATCATGCTCTCTCACCATATCCCAAAGCCCTTCAATTTTACCAATAATATTTTCTCTTACAAGAAGGCCTTTAGCAATAATCTGCTCTATTTCTCTTGTATCCCGGCAATTAAGAAGTCTGCATTCAAGTGGCCTGTATTGATAAATATCGCATTTATTTTCAGCTTCTTTATAAAAAAAGCATGCCCATCTATTCCCCTGTCCCTTGATTTTTATGATATCGGAATGAGCAAAAATAATTTTATCGATTCTATTATCATAAACCGGCTCTCCCCTTCTTATAGTATAAAGGTTTTTTGCCGGTATATTGCCTTCTTCTATAAGTGATAGGTCCTCTATATGGAAAGATGGGCCTCCTTTTTTACAGCAGGTTCCGCATCTTTTGCATACAGTTGAGTTATCTATAACTGGTTTCATTGCAGTTTTATGTTTTCTTGTTTACAATTAATATATCATTTCTTACCCTGAATACAAGAGTTAGAATATATACTCAATTTTTATCCCTTTTATCTGTCTTAATATAATTCAGGTCTTCTGTTGGGCAAAAAATAACTCATTCTATGATTACGTACAATATCTAAATCTTTTGCCTTAAAATCGGATACTATCATTCCTTCGTTTTCACTTGTATATTTTTCAATAACATTACCGGAAGGATTTATTATTACACCCGTTCCCGGAAAAAAAAGACCGGCTGAGTTTTTACCGCACTGATTACAAGCCACTACAAACAGACCGTTATCAAAAGCTCTTGCAGTAAGATGCCGTAGCCATGATTTTAGCTTTTCATCAGGAGTCTTTCTAGGAGAAGCGTGAGGAATGAATAGCATATCGGCACCCTTTAGAGCCATCCTTGTTGAAAGCTCGGGAAAGTGAGCATCGTAGCAAAGCTGAATTCCGAATTTTATACCTTCCGCCTCAAACAGCTGGACTTTATCTCCACCGGAAAACAATTCTTTTTCAACAGGAGCAATATGCAATTTCCGATAAATGCCTATATCCCCGTCAGGCTTTGCTACAATGTGGCTTGAATAAATCCGGTCATTCTTGTCTTTTTCAATCATACCGGCAAGTATTACAATATTATATTTTAAAGAAAACTCCGATAGTTTTTTTGATATCCTGCCAGGTATTTCTTCTGCTGTTTCTGCTATTCTTTTATCTATAACATACCCGCTGATATTTAGTTCCGGAAAGCACACAATTCTCACGCCAGCATCATTTGCCAGCTTCAGCCATTTTTCCAGGAAGACAAGGTTATGGTCAATATCATATATTTTGGAATGAGAAATTACTGCGGCTATGCGAATATCTTTCATATGTCACAGATTAAAATGAGCCTTAATCTTGAAAACCTTTGTTGCAGGAAAATTAAAAATCTCTTTAACACCAGTTTCTAATGATATCTGTTTTAAATTGGAATTAATTTCTTCCATGGAAGGTGCAATAAATGTAAACCAGATATTAAAGCTTCCGTCTCTCAGATAATTATGAGTTACACCTGGATATCGGTTGATCACTTTTGTAAAAGATTCTATCTTGTTTTCAACTACAGAAGCAGTACATAGAGTGCTGACAAAGCCAAGCTTTTCGGGTACGAAATTACCTCCTATACGGCGGATATAGCTGTTTCTTTTAAGTTTTTTAAGCCTTTTAATTACATCATCTTCAGACAGCCCGAGTTCTTCCGCAATAGCAAGATAAGGACGGGAAGTCACAGGAAAATCAGACTGCACTCTATTTAAGATAGCTTTGTCCGTCTCATCCAGTATTTTAGCTTCAGTTTTATTCATTTTTTTTGTATTCATCAAAGCTTGAACCTTTCACCTTGAACCTTTTATCTTACGAACTTATCAACTTATAAGCTATTTTTTCCTGCCCCCCGACAGGGTAACCGCATTTGGAATTAATATGCCATTTAATAATTTTATGAAACACCCAAACCGTCATGCCGGACTTGATCCGGTATCCAGAACCCAATGGAATTACTGGTTTCCGGCCTTCGCCGGAATGACAAAAGTGGAGTTTTCCAGCTTTTTAC
>JAHIFE010000126.1 GCA_018901125.1 Pseudomonadota bacterium
AGGATTTTTTTTGCATAGTCCTGCTCTATAACATAGTCATCCAGCATTTCTTTTATTTGTTTGGGGACTAAAAGAGTTTCCTGCTCAATAGTGGTTTTATCAGTTTCTTCTTCAATAATTTCGCTGCAAAGCTGGATACATTCATTACATATGTAAACAGCAGGCCCTGCGATCAGCTTTGTTACTTCTTTCTGATTCTTCCCACAGAATGAGCAAAAAAGACTATCGCTGTCGTTGCCCTTCTTTGTCATTTGGTGCCTCCAGCTTTTTCAATATTATCAAGATCATCTCTATTTGTTATAACATGATCTATAAGACCATATTCTTTTGCTTCTTTGCCTGACATAAAATAATCTCTATCAGTATCGACCTGTATTTGTTTTAAATCTTTTCCGGTATGAAAGGTCAGAATATCATTTAAAGTATCTTTCATTCTTAGAATCTCTCTTGCCTGAATAGCAATATCGGATGCCTGGCCCTGAAACCCTCCCATGGGTTGATGAATTAATATGCGCGCATTAGGCAGAGCATAACGCTTTCCCTTAGCTCCCGCTGTGAGCAAAAGAGCCCCCATGCTTGCAGCCTGACCTATACATACGGTTGCGATATCAGACTTTATATACTGCATTGTATCATAAACAGCCAGGCCAGAAGTCACAACTCCACCGGGAGAGTTGATATAAAAATTTATATCTTTGTCAGGATCCTCAGATTCAAGAAAAAGCAGCTGGGCAATCAGAAGATTTGCGACTTCATCGTTCATTGCTGTTCCAAGAAATATAATCCTGTCTTTTAAAAGCCTCGAATATATATCATACGCACGTTCTCCCCTGCTGGTCTGTTCTATAACCATTGGTATCAGTGGCAAAATATTTCTCCTTTTAACTTTATGTCGTCAAAAATAATCCTGGATATTGAGGAGCCAGTTTCAAAACGTCCCATTTTGGCCGATCTCTGCGTTGGGCGAAAATTATGCACTTTAGTGAAGCTTTAGCGCTATCCTCTAAATACTCCATGTATTCCTGCGGTTAAAATTTTCACCCGCCTTGACCTTGACCAAACTGAAACGTTTTGAAAGTGGCTCTGAGGAATATAAATTCAAAAAACCGATTAGTTTATTTTTCAGTTTCCATTACAGCTTCTATATTTTCAATGTTACTATTATTTAATATAAGCGCAATAGCGTTTTTTTCAAGTAATGTCTGTTTAAAATAATTGAGCCTATCCATGTTTTGACTGTAAAATTCTTTGATTTCTTCAACAGGCTGTTGAAAATCTTCGGATATTTTCTTAAAACCTTCTTCAATCTCTTCATCTTTCAGACTTAGTTTTTCCTGCTCTATTATTTTGTCTAAAATGAGATGGCGTTTTGCCTGTTTTTCTGCAACATCACGGTATTTTTCTGAAAGCGCTTCCTTTGTAAGACCAAGAGCTTCTAAAGATGTGTTGTGATAAGCAAAAGATCTTTCGGCTTCAGTAATTATGTTTTCAAGCTCGTATCCTATCATTGTTTCAGGAACTTCAAACTGGGTTTTTGAAATAAGATCAGTAAATATCTGCTCGTTCAATTCCTGTTCCACACGTTTTTCATATCCCTGTGTAAGATTTTCTTTTATCTTGTTTTTCAACTCCTCAAGCGTATTAAATTCGCCGAAATTTTTTGCAAATTCTTCGTTTATTTCAGGCAGGATTTCTTCTCTTATTTCATTAAGAGTAACATCAAAGACTATATCAATATTTGCAAGCTTGGGATTAAAATAATCTTCAGGAAAGTGAATGCTAATTTCCTTCTTTTCACCAGGTTTCATTCCAATAATCTGATTATCAAAATCTTTTGTAAAATTCCCCAAACCGATTTTCATCATGTGGTTTTCTGTTTTTGCTGTTTCTTCAAACGGTTGGCCATCTTTGAGGCCTTCGTATGTAATAAGAGCATAATCGTCATTAGCTGCAGGCCGAACTTCTTCTATTGTTTTCAGTTGAGATAGTTTTTTCTGAAGCATTTTAAGCTGTGCATCAACTTCTTTTTCACCTATGTTATATATATTTTTTTTCAGAGCCAGGCCCTTAAAGTCAATATCGGAAATCTCAGGTCTTACTTCTATAGTCGCTTCATATTTAAATGGTGATTTTTCGTCAATCTCAGGTGGTTCTATTTTCGGATCTCCTATAATTTTCAATTCTTTTTCTCTGATAGCATCGATAAATGAATCCTTAAGAAGTTTATTCGAAACATCCGCATGGACATCTTTTTTAAAATAACTTTCTAAAACCGAACGGGGTATCTTGCCTTGACGAAAACCTTTTAATTTTGCAGTTTTCTTAAGGGCGTCATAGGCGTTATTAATTTCCTGCATAACTATATCGTGTGGAACTTCAATATGCAGAATTTTCTTTACACTACTGATGTCTTCTATAGTAACTTCCATATATTTCCTTTCTGATAAAACAAGTGCAGGCTTTTATCCCTAACACTTCAAGTTGATTTTGATAATATCTGGTGCGAAAGGGGAGATTTGAACTCCCATTCTGTTGCCAGAGCTGGATCCTAAGTCCAGTGCGTCTACCAATTTCGCCACTTTCGCAACTTGCTAAAAAAATACCGGCATTGCAATTCCTGATAAACAAAATCAGATTGCCTGCTCAATTAAATATATTCGGATTATCTTTCAGATTATGTCTTTCTAATTCTTAAACATAATATAAATTAATTATGAGTGTCAAGCGAAATAGAATAAAGTCCTTGTTATGTCAATATATTGTAAACGGTTAACTAAAAAACTATTATGTATGGCTGGTAATTTATTCCTATTTGTTTTTTTAAATTATTCGGATTACAATACGTTATCTTATTTTTTCGGATTAATGTGAGGCTCTTGAATAACTCTTTGAACATTACACAATAGTTTAATATACAATTCCATAAATACAAGACTTATCCACCCTCGACCAGGTGAGGGACTTTTAACAAATTCGTCAATTTCTGAAAGCATAAATATATCCCGGATTGTCTCTGGCATGGTACAAAGTACAAAACGAATATTTCATAAAAAGCAACGATCTTGCTGCAGTAGCCAAAATATTGTTTCGAGTGTTTAAAAAACAGACCCCTTTTCAAATTATCAGCTTGCAGTTAAAAATAAAGCATGGTAATTGACGGCTCCATAATAAGATATTTCAACAATCGGGGCGTGGCGCAGCCTGGTAGCGCACCTGCTTTGGGAGCAGGGAGTCGGAGGTTCAAATCCTCTCGCCCCGACCAATTCAAATATTCCAAGTTTCAATTATAATATATTTACATCCTAAATATTGATTAACATTAGTTTTTTTATCAAGATTGATGCCTCAGCAAAAAAATAAATAAGCCACTTTTCATAAAGGTAGAGTAGGACTTCCCCTTTCATACTGCTCAAATTTAACTCAAAATTCCCAGATGTTAAAAGATGGGAACCTTCAAAGGTATAATTATGGATAATCAAAGACCTAATTTTTATTTACTTTCAGCTCTTCTTGCAGGATCTTTTGTTCTTATTTTATTTATTTTTCGGCCTTTTCTTTACACTCTGATTTTCGCAGTGGTTTTTGCCGTTGTTTTTCAGCCTGTTAATAAATATGTTGTAAAACTTACAAAACAGAGAAGCGGGCTTTCGGCTCTTATTACCACGGTCTTTGTTGTAACTATTTTACTTGTACCTATTGTATTATTCGGAGTTCAAATACTTAAGGAAGCTCAGCAACTATATTTGTCTCTTGCAGAGGATAGCACAAAGAAGGCTGTTCATGATATAATCTACAATCTCATCGAGAAGACCGGCAAGTTCTTTCCTGCAGCAAAAGAACTAAATATTGATATTGATCTGTACCTGAAAGAAGGTCTTGGTTTGCTGTTAAAGCATATAGGTGATGTTTTTTCTAATGCTGCGAAATTAATTATAAATTCATTTATTTTCCTGATTTCGCTTTATTATCTTTTTAAGGACGGCCATAAACTTAAGAAAATTTATTTTGACTTAAGTCCCTTACCATATAATGAAAACGAGTTAATTTCAAATAAGCTTGAAGCAGCTATAAACTCTGTTATTAAGGGAAACCTTGTGATAGCTCTTATTCAGGGCGTACTTTCCGCCGCCGGATTCGCATGTTTTGGAGTTCCCAATGCCATGTTTTGGGGCGGAGTAACAGCAATATCAGCTCTTGTTCCTGGTGTAGGCACAGCGCTTGTGTTTATTCCGGCAATTTTGTTTCTATTCTTAACCGGGAAAATTATATCAGGATTCGGCTTGCTTGTCTGGGGAATAGGAGTGGTTGGTATGATAGATAATTTTTTACGTCCGAAACTTGTGGGGCAAAGAATGCAGGTTCATCCTATAATCATTCTTCTGTCTGTTCTCGGAGGTATTGTGTTTTTCGGAACAATAGGCTTTCTTCTCGGACCCCTTGCAATAAGTCTTTTTTTTGCGTTATTTGAAATATATTCCGCTATCAGGGCAACTCAAACAGAACAAATCAATACTGAAACGTTTTGAAACTGGCTCACTTTTTTATAACCACATTTTCCCCAAATTTCTTTTTTATCTTGTCAACTGTCCTGTCCACTTTTTCCCATTTGCTGCTTTGATTAATATTAGTTTCGAAAATATCAATCTGGACCGGATTTGAAGCTTGTATGAGATTGGTGGCACCCACTCCGATTAGTCTGACTTTCGCTTTAATTTGATAGGCTTTAAGAAGTTTATAGGCCTCTTTATATATAAGCTGTGATGATTGTGTCGGGGTTTTAATCGTAATGTTTCTTGTAACCTGACTGAAATCGTCATGTTTAACTTTTAGCACAATTGTTTTTGCTCTAAGATCAAGACTTCTTAATTGCTTTCCAACATCCTCGGCCTGACTGAAAAGATATTCCTTCAATAACATTTTCTCCCCGGTATCCTGATCCAGTGTCGTTTCACTGCTTATAGATTTACTTTGTGAACAATCCACAACCGGAGAATCGTCGTTGCCAGATGATAGCGCTATCAGCCTTAGGCCGAATGTACCGAATCTTTTTGTCAGCATATCTTTTGGATATTTTTTTATATCACCGAGTAGTTTGACACCGATTTTTTCAAGCTCTTTTAGTTTTACCTTTCCAACTCCCGGAACTTTATCTATGGGTATGGATTCTGAGAATTTGGCTGCTTCATCAGGTTCTATTAAAATTAATCCATCAGGTTTATTCATATCAGAGGCAATTTTAGCAAGAAATTTGTTAGGGGCTATGCCAATAGAGCAACCAAGGCCAATGTGTTTTCTTATATTGCTTTTGATAGTTAAACCTATATGCTTCGGAGTACCATACAGCCTTTCGCAACCGCTGATATCCAAATATGCTTCATCAATTGAAACAGGCTCGACAAGCGGAGAAAAGGTTTTCAGCAGCAACATTATTTCTTTCGAAATTTCCGAATACCTGCCTTTCCTGGGAGTAAGAAATACAGCCTGAGGGCATTTTTTTCTTGCAAGAAACATAGGCATTGCAGAGCGAATCCCATATTTTCTTGCCTCGTAATTTGCGGCAGCCACTACTCCCCGCCCGGATAAACCGCCAACAATAACACATTTGCCGTTAAGATCCGGGTTATCAAGTTGCTCGACAGAAGCAAAAAAGGCATCCATATCAATATGCAGAATCACAAATATTATCCCGTTCCGGCAATGCCATAAAATCCATCGGATTGTGCCGATATCGATTTAACTATAATCATAAGAATGCTTGCAATTATTTACATTTTTGTATTATTATCACAAGAAAAATTTATGCCATAAAATAATAAGGAGAAAGTTTTTCTAAAACTGATTATTGATAATGAGCGATAAACATAGCATGCAAAAAATTGAAGATGTTACAATGCTTTATGAAATAAGCAACGCATTAAACGAACATCTTGATCTTAAAAAATCATTATACAAGGTTCTGGATATTCTGTCCAACTCCATGAACATGGTGCGGGGAACAATAACCATATTAAATCCCCTGAGCAATGAAATTAAAATCGAGGTTGCGCATGGCATTTCAAAAAGTGCTGTTGAAAATGTAAAATATAAACTGGGTGAAGGAATTACAGGGCGCGTTATTGAGACAGGAAAAGATGTTTCCATAGCCAAAATCAGCGAGGAGCCACTTTTTCTAAATCGTACGGCTTCACGCAAAAGTTCAAAAAATCAGGAAGTGTCGTTTATTTGTGTTCCGGTGAAAAAAGAAAATCAGGTTATAGGAGCTCTTAGCGTAGACAGGCCGTACGATGAAAAATATCAGCTCAAGGAAGGTACGAAACTGCTTTCAGTTATAGCAACAATGATTGCAAGACAGGTTATAAATCTTGAGAACATAAACCTTGAGAAAGAGCAGTTAAGAAATGAAAATAAAAGGCTGAAAAGTGAACTTGAAAACAAATACAGCGTATCAAATATCATTGGAAACAGCAGCAGAATGAGGGAAGTTTTCCAGATGATATCTCAGGTCTCAAAAAGCAATGCAACAGTTCTTGTAAGAGGTGAAAGCGGTACAGGTAAGGAGCTTGTTGCAAACTCCATTCATTACAACAGCTTAAGGGCAAAGGGGCCTTTTGTAAAAGTAAATTGTGCTTCTCTTCCTGCAAATCTTATAGAAAGTGAGCTTTTCGGGCATGAAAAAGGAGCTTTTACGGGTGCCATTAAACAAAAACTTGGAAAATTTGAACTTGCAGATAAAGGCACTATTTTTTTGGATGAAATTGGTTCAATAAATCTCGATGTTCAGGTAAATTTACTCCGGGTACTTCAGGAAAAAGAATTCGACAGGATAGGGGGGCATAAAACAATAAAAACTGATGTCCGTATTGTCACAGCGACCAATAAAAATCTTGAGCAGGGTGTTGAAGACGGAACTTTCAGGGGTGATCTTTATTACAGATTAAATGTCTTTCCAATATATATGCCTCCTTTAAGGGAACGAAAAACCGATATTCTGCTTTTGGCAGACAGCTTTCTTGAAAAATACGCAAAAGAAAATAAAAAGGACATCCGCAGGTTTTCCACACCCTCGATAGATATGCTCATGTCTTACCACTGGCCGGGAAATGTAAGAGAACTCGAGAATTGCATCGAAAGGGCAGTGCTTTTATGCGAAGAACAAACGATTCACAGCTACCATCTTCCGCCTACCTTACAAACAGGGATAGAATCCGGAACAATGCCCTCCTTTTCACTTGAAGATTCGGTTGAAAACCTTGAAAAAGAAAAAATCATCGATGCATTAAAAAACACCAGGGGAAACTGCGCCCAAGCTGCAAAAGTATTAAAAACCACAATCAGAAAATTTAATTACAAGGCAAGAAAATTTAATATTGATTATAAGCTGTATCGATAGATCAAGCAAAAGTAATATGAATCAAACAATAGACATTATCGAAGGTATTTTTGGCATATGTGCGGCAATCTGGGGAACCTTGTATTATACTGGCCGACTAAATTATACAGGTAAAACAGAACAACGAAGAAAAGCGATGCACCCAGTTCCATCAGCGTTCAGCCTTAGAGACGCAAGATTTTGCGTCTCTACCGGATTCATAAGGGCAAGGCATGTTGGCAGGAAAAAACAAATGGCAGATAAATACCAAAATAAATATCGTATTGCCTCTGCCCGTTTGCAGAACTGGGATTACGGTTGGAATGCTGCCTATTTTATAACCATCTGTACGCAAAACAGGAAATGTTATTTAGGTGATGTCGTTGAAACATGTAGAGATGTAAAATTTTGCGTCTATACGGAATATAACGTTTCATTATCTGAAATAGGTGAAATTGCGCGCCAATATTGGCTGGGAATACCCCGTCATTATCCATTTGTGCAATTAGGTGAATTTGTGGTTATGCCTAATCATATACATGGAATTTTAATAATCGATAAACCGGATGGTGGGCGTGACGCCATCGTTGAGACGCAAGATTTTGCGTCTCAACCAACACAACCGCCACAAAACCGATTTGGTCCGCAATCGCAAAATATTAGTTCCATCATCCGTGGATATAAATCCGGTGTAAAAAAATATACTACCATGAACAAAATAGATTTCGCATGGCAATCCCGTTTCTATGATCACATTATACGAAACGCTGAATCGTATAATAAAATTCAAAACTATATTAACAATAATCCGATTAATTGGAAGGACGATGAATTATACCCTAAATGTTCGGGGAAATAAGAATAGATTGGATCGAAATGGCGCAATTGTAGAGACGCAAAATTTTGCGTCTCTACACGAACAATTAATATTGAAAAGGTTCTGTTAAATTTAGGCAATTGATAGAAGATTTTTCATCTGACAAAACCGTTAGGGTTATTGGATTCAAAAATGCTAAAAAGATTTTTTTCTCTCACCATTAAATGCTTAAAGCCTATTTGGAGGTCCATCATGGGAATGTTTAATGTTAATACGCATCGTTTCGATCCATATAAAAATTTCAAGTTTAGAGTAAAATGGGATGGAAAATATATTCCGGGTATAACAAAGATCAGCCCATTAACGAGAATAACGGAAACCGTTATCTACCGTGAAGGCGGAGATGCAAGTAATTACAGACTCTCGCCCGGAACAACAAAATTTGAACCCATAGTTATAGAACGTGGTCTCTCACACGATACTTCCTTTGAGGATTGGGCAAATATGGTCTTCAGTCTGGATGGAGATTCCGGCACTTCTCTTCTGCATTACAAGAAAGACATAGTAATTGATCTATTTAACCTGCAAGGAGTTAAAGTAATGGCATTTATTGTCTATCGTTGTTGGGTATCCGAATATCAGTCTTTACCAGAGCTTGACTCAAATGGAAAATGTATTGCGATTGAGAAAATAGTACTTCAACATGAGGGCTGGGTCAGGGATACATCGGTTCTTGAACCTCAAGAAACATAGATTATAATCAAGCCATTTTGAAAAACCGAATAATTTATAAAGCAAAGGTTTGGGTTCAAAAACTATCGAGTTCATCAACTATGAAAGAGTGGTAGTGTATATTCGTTTTAGGGATGATTACGAACAATCAAAAGACAAATTGCCATCCCCCAGACCCGGGTCCACCTTGCTAAAACTATTCCAGAATGTACCTAATGCTGATCTTGAAATGCTGTTTCCTAATACGAGTATACGAATGCGTACTGTAGACAAATTGCTGATCGGCATACCAGCCGCGGTCAGCGGCGGCATTGTGTTAACGACCAAGCTGGGTGTATCCTTGGTATTACTGGGCTCACTGCTTAGCTTCTGGCTGGGGCTCAGCAGTGAGCCTTTGGAATTGAACAAAACAACCATTATGGTATTATTCGCCGGACTGATCGCTCTGGGTGGTTACCTTTGGAAACAATTTAATAATTTCAAAAACCGCAAATTAAAATTCATGCAAGCGCTGACACAAAATCTCTATTTCAAAAACCTTGATAACAATGCCGGTATCTTTCACCGTCTTGCAAATGATGCCGAAGAAGAAGAATGCAAAGAAGCTCTTTTGGCTTATTATTTTCTTCTGATCAGTAAACAACCATTGCCGAGAGCCGAACTCGACAGCAAGATTGAAAACTGGTTGGCCGCCAAATGGAATTGTGATGTTGACTTTGAAATCGATGATGCCCTTGAGAAATTACTGAAGCTTGGATTGGTGCAGGATTCAAACGGCAAACTTACGGCGATATCCATAGAGGCAGGCATTCAAAAACTTGACCGGCGGTGGGATGATTATTTCGTGCCGTCGTAACCTTAGCAATGCATATTAATAAAATTATATGAATATGAATTTATTGCAAAATTGAGGAAAAGAAGAATTATGCTAACATGGCCCCATATAAAAGAGAAAAGAGGAAAACTGATGCAGATAAAAATCCATAATTATACTTTCCTATTGGTAGCCTCGTTGAGTATTATTGTTTTTTCCGGATGTGCGATAATAGAGAAAGATAATAGAAGAACCCTTAACTTTATGGATGAAAAAATACAAATCGAAAGTACTTGGGGAAAAGTTGGCGCTGCGCCGGTGTTCATCCCGGTTGGAACAGTTGCTGCAGCTACTGATATGGTAATAGTGCATCCACTGGTATCAATTCCAAAAGCCGCTACAGACACCTCTGAAGTTATTTGGGAAAATCCAAAGGGATCAGATTTTCGTCAAATGATGCTTCTATTACCAAAGGTCATTTCAACGCCACTTTATTTTACCGGCGATATGACTCTACGATGCTTATTCCCAATAGATTAATAGGAGCAGATTAAATATGACTACTAATAAATTAGCTGTTCTGGTTGTTATAGCGCTATTCATAAATGGTTGCGCGGTTTTTAATCGCGAAAACACACCTATACTAAATGCTTTTGAAAAATATTGTGTTCCTGAAGACAAAACCTTTCGGATAATTTCATCCCCCGTAATAATCCCAACCGGGTTAGTGGCGGTAAGCATCGATGCATTAGTTGTCCATCCCATATCTGTAGTAGATGATGCTGCAGACGATACTGTGGATTTGCTGTGGGATAATATTAATTGGGATAAGAAATATGTTACCGAGTGTGCCTCAATAGCGCCACGCATTGTCTGCTCTCCAATAATATTAACAGGAGATTTTTTGGGGCGCAGCTTGTTTGATATAGATGGGAGGCATAAACGTTATCATGATGATGAAGAAAAAAACAGATTGCAGAAAAAACTGGAAGAGGCGGAAAACTACATGGCCTCTGCTGAAGATCTTTTTTTGAAAAACCAGTTTGATGCGGCTCAGGAAAAAGTAACCCTTGCTCTATCTTTAAATCCCGCCAATCAAAAGGCTCTAAAATTAAAAATAAGGATTCTGATTGCATCTGCAAAACACCCACAGGCAAGAGACCATCTGAGAGCATATAATAATTATTTATGTGACAAGGAAATAGCCGATGATATTTTGTGGCAGCTTAACAAACACGGTAAAAGCTCGATGCAGATGTTGCTGCTGCTGGAAGAGTCGTCCATAAACCTGGCCAGGAATAAAGTCTGTGATGATATGGCAATTCGCTATATCAAAGAGGGTCTTGAGCCGCTACTCTTATCAGAAGATAGAGCTATCGTTTTGCAGACGGTAAGGGCAATAGGTGCTTTTCGAAATGATTACGCCCGGGAAGTACTTAAAAAAATTGTGAATGAGAACGATCCTGTTCTTTCAAGTATTGCTGAAATGCTTATACATAGATATCGGTGAAAGACTTGAGAGCATGACAAAGATAGAAAGCAGATACACATGAAACGATTGCGCAAACATATTACAAGTAGTCTTTTAGCAGGAATCGTAGCCATATTACCTGTAGGGGGTTTAATTATCACCGTTGGTTATCTGGAATCAATGATATCAAGTTCGGGGCTGTCGAAACTGCCTTTCTATTTTCCCGGGTTTGGACTTATAGCCGCAGTTATTCTCATTTACCTGATTGGATTTGCAGTTAATACTTTTATCGGGAAATGGATATGGAAAAGGGTTGACAGCATATTAGATAAATTGCCCGCGCTGGGTCGATTATATCAAACTCTAAAACAAATATTGGGTTATGGGGAAGGAGAAGCTGCCATATTTTATGAGACCGTATTAGTTCCAAGCAGAGATATTCAATCAGAGGAGCTTGGATTAGTCACTAACAAGATAACAGATGATAAAGGTAATACAAAATTAGTAATCTTTGTGCCAGGCGTTCCAAATCCGACATCAGGACGCCTGATAGTGATAGATAAAGAATCCGTTAAACCACTATCAATGCCTGTTAATGACACCCTGAAGGCATTAGTCTCAATGGGCAAGACTGAAATTGATCTGAAAAGTTTGAAACCAAAACAATAATTTATCATAAAGATTCACGGTAAAGTTCTACCTGTAGTTACGAAATAAACATTCTTTCAAAAGTTAATTTATCGGCACCAGTCCATGACAGGGTAACCGCATTTAGAAATAATGGTTTTGTACAAACATCGTAGACCGTCATGCCGGACTTGATCCGGTATCCAGAACCTATTAAAAATACTGGTTTCCGGCTTTCGCCGGAATGACGAATGTGGTTTTTCCGATTTTGAATGAACCAAACAATCATAAGGTAATTAAATTAATTTTTAAGAAAAATCTAAATGCGGTTACCCTGCAGTCCATGAGTGTTTTTGTGGATATAATTTTGAGCCAAGTGTATTTATATGATTGAAATTTTCGCCCAACGCAGAGATCGGCCAAAATGGGACGTTTTGAAACTGGCTCACAGATATTTCCCCTTACACATTAATATTCGTCGGACTGATTTTTCAGCCTCTCTTTCTATTGCTTTGGAATCGCGCATATTTTTCAGGATTTCCTCGAAAGAATATTCAATATTTGGTCCTGCATGGCATATGAGCGCCATATCTATACCTGCGTAAAGAATTTGTTTTATAACGGTTTTGATATCAATATTATTTATAGCTCCCATATCAAGATCATCCGTCATCACGATACCCTCATAACCCATATGATCGCGTAAAAGCTCCCTGGCTATTTTTTCAGAAAGGCTTGCCGGCCATTTTTCGTCAATTTTTGTATAAAGTATGTGAGATAGCATTATTGCCGAAACGTTATGCCTTATTGCTGCATAAAAAGGTATAAGATCGAAAGATTCCAAATCATTAAGTTTTGTATCAAGAATAGGCAGTTCAATATGGGAATCCGGAACAGTTCTTCCTATTCCCGGAAAATGCTTGGCCACAGCCATTATTTTTTTAGCCTGCATGTTCTCTATAACTGTAACACCCATCTTTGAAACCCAGTATGGATCACAACCAAAAGCCCTTCCTGCCATAATACTCTTAATACCTTCCGGTGCTACATCAACAACAGGAGCCATATCCATATTTATTCCAACTTCGAGTAATTCATTGGCAGTTGTTTGTGCAAATATAACGGCGTCCTTTTCACTTTTCATCTCAGGATTTCCTGAAAACCGGGTAAATAAAGGCTCCTTTAGCCTTACAACCTGACCGCCTTCCTGATCAATCGATATAATCAATGGAGGTTGATTGCATGATCTTGCATAAGCCTGAGCTGAATCACAAAGATTTTTTATCTGTTCGGGTGTTTCTATATTCGCCGAAAAAAGTATTAAACCTCCAACTTTTACAGTATCTATAAGAAACATCAGCTCACGTGCTAATGTGGTTCCGTCAAAGCCTACCATAAGACGCTGGCCCGCAATCTGTTCCATAGAAAACTCGGAAATATTCATTATCTGCTCTCTGTTCAATGTTTACGGTAAGTAAAATTTAAGGTGTTTCCCTTCTGCCGCTTAAAATAAACTAAAGATTTTCGCTTAATTTATCAAGCTATCAACTTTGGCCAATTTCTATTGATTTAAATCATGCCGTGCAAAAAATCAACTGAATCTCCTGTTACATTCAAAATCTCAAAATCATTTCCAATAATTTACAATTCCCCAAAAATATTTTCTTTTATGCTTGACATGATTTTTTATCTTGACTATAGAATTTGCGCCGGACGGCATTAGTTCATAGTTATTAAAAAGCCACTATAATAAACAAAATATTTCCGGCATATTAATTAATTGGACGTAATTCTTAAACATGAAACTTGAAGAACTGTTGGAACAAAAGAAAAAAGTCATTGTTGATAAATGGTTTGATATCGTTGTAGATACCTATCCTACCGACACTTCCAGGTTTCTAAAAAGCCAGAAGAATCCTTTCTCAAATCCGGTGGGAAACACAACTCAAAAAAGCCTTGCTGTTTTGATGGATGAACTGCTTGGCAAAATGGATACCGATACAATTAATTCATTTCTTGATCCTATTATAAGGATAAGAGCTATACAGGATTTCACCCCGTCCAGGGCGGTTTCTTTTTTATTTTCTCTTAAAGAAATAATAAGAGACCAGTTAAAAGATAAAGATTTTAATGAAACTATATTAATAGCATTAACACAGTTTGACAGAAAAATTGATTTGATCGCAATGGCAGGTTTTGACATATATATGAAATGCAGAGAAAAAATATATGATATAAAAGCAAATGAAGAAAAAAACAGAACCTTCAAAGCGTTTGAAAGGGCCGGTTTAATTAAAGAGCTTCCGGATAATAAGACGGAATCTCAGTTGGTTTAACAATGTTTAAAATTTAAAGCTTTGGATGGTTAATTACTTGGAATAATTATCGTAGCTATCCTAAGCCTTGGAGCGAGGTAATGTTAAATGGTTAAGTGCATGTTCTCACTCACTGTAGTAATTGTTTTATCGTTGCTTGCCTTTGTCGGGGCTGAAACGGCAGGTTTCAAAGCACAATTCCTGTTTGGGATTGCAATACCATACGCAGCCCTCCTTATTTTTGTTATAGGAGTGCTAAATCGTGTAATTGGGTGGGCACGCTCTCCGGTGCCTTTTGCAATTCCAACTACTGCCGGACAGCAGAAATCTCTGCCGTGGATAAAACCCGCCAATATAGACAATCCCTCCACTACCGGAGGAGTTTTTGTCAGGATGTTTCTGGAAGTTTTTCTTTTCCGGTCATTATTCAGGAATACAAAAACCCAGTTGAGCGAAGGGCCGAAAATTTCTTTTAATCTGGAAATTTTTCTATGGCTCGCAGCTCTTGCTTTTCATGCATCTTTTTTTACGGTTTTGGCAAGACATTTAAGGCTTTTTACCGAGCCTGTCCCGTTTGTCATTCAGATGCTTGAAAAAGTAGATGGAATGATGCAAGTCGGGGCGCCGGGAATTATGTTGTCGGGTTTTGTGCTTCTTGCAGCCGTTTCTTATCTGCTTATAAGAAGAATCATTATTCCTCAGGTAAAATACATTTCACTCACCCAGGATTATTTCCCTCTTTTTTTGATTATAGGAATAGCTGCAAGTGGAATATTGATGAGACATATCTTTAAAATAGATGTCATAGGAGCAAAGCAGCTTGCAATGGGCCTTGTTACATTTCATCCGGTAATCCCGGAGGGTATTGGTGGTATTTTTTATGTGCACATCTTTTTTGTAAGCGTATTGCTTGCCTATTTTCCTTTCAGCAAGCTTATGCACATGGGTGGTATTTTTATGAGTCCTACAAGAAATCTGCCGGGCAACACCCGGGCGTTCAGACATGTTAATCCATGGAATTATCCTGTCCACACTCATACATATGAAGAGTATGAGGATGATTTCAGAGAAAAAATGATCGATGCTGGACTGCCGGTTGAAAAGGAGTAACTGATGTCAGACCTTCCAAAAAACAATAATGAGCTGATAGAAAAAATAGATTACAATCCTTCACAAAAAGGATGGATGGATACCCCTACCGAAATTAGAAAGGGTATGTACTGTTACGCCTCAAATCCAAAAAGCGTGGAATACATCGGCCTTCCCAATGCACGTCAGTGGAACCCGCTTGATGATGACTGGAAACTTCCTGCAAACTGGAAAGAGATAGTTCATAATGCTTTCAAAGAACGGCTCGACAGGTTTCGTTCTTTTAAAGTGTTTATGGATATATGCGTAAGATGCGGAGCCTGCGCAGATAAATGCCATTTTTTCATAGGAACCGGTGATCCAAAAAACATGCCGGTTTTAAGGGCCGAACTTCTCCGCTCGGTTTACCGGAATGATTTTACCACAGCAGGAAAAATTTTCGGCAAGGTTGCCGGAGCACGTGAGCTTACTTTGGATGTGCTGAAGGAATGGTGGTATTATTTCTTTCAATGCACTGAATGCAGGCGCTGTTCCGTATTTTGCCCTTACGGTATTGATACTGCCGAGATAACTATTATGGCCAGGGAAATATTTAATTTACTTGGACTTAATATCGACTGGATTGCAACTCCTTCCGCAAATTGTTATCGCACAGGAAATCATCTCGGAATTCAACCACATGCTTACAAAGAAATGATTGAATTCTTCGTGGATGATATAGAGGAAAAAACAGGTGTAGTAGTCGAGCCTTCATTCAACAAGAAGGGCGCCGACATATTGTTTATTACTCCTTCCGGCGATGTTTTTGCCGATCCGGGCACTTATACCGCAATGGGCTATCTGATGCTGTTTCACTACTTGAAGGAGCAGGGCCTAAATATTACATGGAGCACCTATGCTTCCGAAGGTGGAAATTTCGGATTTTTCACTTCTCATGAAATGATGAAGCGCCTTAATGCAAAAATGTATGCCGAAGCAAAGCGACTTGGGGTTAAATGGATACTTGGGGGTGAGTGCGGTCATATGTGGCGTGTTATAACTCAGTACATGGAGACAATGAACGGGCCTGCAGATTTCCTTCAGAATCCGGTTTCTCCCATTACCGGAACAAAGTTTGAAAATGCCAACTCAACAAAAATGGTACATATTTCAGAGTTTACGGCTGATCTTATATATCATGGCAAACTAAAACTTGATAAAAGCCGTAATGATAACCAAATAGTAACTTTTCATGACTCGTGCAACCCTTCCCGCGGTATGGGTATGTTTGAAGAGCCCAGGTATGTAATAAAAAATACCTGTAATCGTTTTTATGAAATGCCAAGTAACACCATCAAGGAGCAAACTTTCTGCTGCGGCAGCGGTTCCGGTCTTAACGCAGGTGAAGATATGGAATTAAGAATGTGCGGTGGTCTTCCAAGAGCCAACGCGGTAAAGCATGTTCACGATAAATTCGGTGTAAATATGCTTGCTACTATCTGCGCAATTGACAGGGCTGCTCTTCCGGCTCTTATGAATTACTGGGTTCCCGGAGTAGATGTAACCGGAGTTACCGAATTGGTCGCAAATGCTTTGATTATGCCCGGTGAGAAAGAAAGAACTGTTAACCTTCGCGATGAACCGCTTCCAGGAATGGAGGAGTAAAATGTCTGATAATCATCATGATAAAGAAGATAAAAAAATGTATAATAAAGGTGAGGTGATAACCGGTATTGTTATATTTTTAGTTATTTTTGCTTTTCCCTTCTGGTATAACATGGGAAAGGCAGCCCCGGTTCCTCAACCCGAACTAACCGAGAAGGCCAAGGCTGCAAAAGAATGTGTAGAGCCAAAAGCATTTATGAAAACCGAACATATGCAGATTTTAAACAGTTGGAGAAATTCGGTTGTAAGGAATAAAAACAGACTTTATATTAACAGCAGTAACAAGGAATTTGATATGAGTTTGTCCAATAATTGTTTGGATTGCCATTCAAATAAGGCAGAGTTTTGTGATAAGTGTCACACCTATGCATCGGTAACTCCTTACTGCTTTGATTGCCATATTGATAATCCGAAGGAGAAATAGTGATGGAAAACAGCAGAAGAAATTTCTTAAAGATAGCTGGAATTTCAGCACTGGGCCTGAGTGCAACCCCTGTTTTGGATGCTTTTGCGTTAGATATAAGCATGTTGGATATGAAGATTAACGCCACTCCGGGAAAAGATGCTATAACTGCCAAAAGATGGGGAATGGTTATTGATACCAGGAAGTTTGAATCGGAAGAAGATCTCAAACCAATGATTGAGGCCTGCCATAAAATTCATAATGTGCCTGTTCTTGAAAATAAGCGCCATGAAATTAAATGGATATGGGAAGAAGAGTTTAAACATGCTTTTCCCAATTTAGAGCATGAATATGTCAATGAGAGCGTAGAGCATTTGCCTTTTCTTGTTCTTTGCAACCATTGTAAGGATGCTCCATGCGTCAGAGCCTGTCCTACAAAGGCGACCTTTAAGCGGGAAGATGGAATTATTTTGATGGATTTTCATAGATGCATCGGTTGCCGGTTTTGCATGGCAGCATGCCCTTATGGATCAAGAAGTTTTAATTTCAGAGATCCCCGCCCCTTTATTAAAGATATAAATAAAAAATTCCCGACAAGAGCAAGAGGCGTTGTTGAAAAGTGCAATTTTTGTGCTGAACGACTTGCTGTAGGTCAGCAGCCGGCCTGTGTTGAAGCATCTAAAGGTGCTCTTGTTTTCGGAGATCTGGAAAATCCGGAATCTGAAGTCAGACGGTTATTGAAAACTAACTATACAATTCGACGCAAAGTGGCTCTCGGTACCGGGCCCTCTGTTTATTACATCGTATGAGGTGGTTATGCTTGAATTAGCACTTAAAGGAAGCAAGAGATATTTTGGATGGATTGCATGTCTGCTTGCCGTTATCGGCGTAGGAGTTGGCTGTTATATGTGGCAGCTTAGTTTCGGTCTCGGTCTTACCGGAATGAGCAGAGATGTATCATGGGGATTTTACATTGCACAGTTCACATTTCTTGTCGGTGTTGCCGCATCAGCCGTAATGCTGGTATTGCCCTATTATCTGCACCATTATAAGGCTTTCGGAAGAATAACAATTCTTGGCGAATTTCTGGCTGTGGCATCCGTAAGCATGTGCCTTCTTTTTATCATTGCGGATCTTGGGCAGCCCATGCGCGCTTTAAATGTAATTTTATATCCTACTCCGAATTCAATACTTTTCTGGGATATGATAGTATTAAACGGGTATCTGTTCTTAAATATAATAATAGGCTGGCAGGTCCTTCAGGCCGAAAAAAATTCCGTTGCTCCACCCAAATGGGTAAAACCACTTATCTATATTTCAATACCCTGGGCTGTCAGTATTCATACCGTAACGGCATTTTTGTACTGCGGTCTTCCCGGAAGAGGTTTCTGGCTTACCGCAATACTTGCTCCGCGGTTTCTTGCATCAGCATTTGCAGCTGGTCCTGCGTTTTTAATTCTTCTTTGCCTTCTTGTCAGAAAACTCACAAAGTTTGATCCGGGTAAAGAACAGATTCAGACTCTTGCTAAAATTGTAACTTACGGCATTTTATTAAACGTCTTTTTCTTGCTCTGTGAGGTTTTTGTCGTATTCTACAGCAAAATCCCCGAACATATGGATCACATGACCTATCTATATGCAGGATTACATGGTCATGGAGTTCTTGTGCCGTGGATGTGGACATCTATCGCTTTGATGATTTTTTCCATCATTCTGCTTGTAAACCCTTTTACAAGACAGAAAGAGGGAATACTTACGGTAGCATGTATCTGTGTTTTTATCGGAACATGGATAGACAAGGGTCTTGGCATGATCTCAGGAGGTTTTGTTCCATCTCCGCTTCATCATATTACTGAATATGTTCCGACAAAGCCGGAAATAGCCATTACATTGGGCATATATGCTGTAGGGTTTTTAGTATTAACACTGCTGTTTAAAATAGCCATTACAGTTAAAGAAGAAGCGGAAGGCGTTTAAAGTTTCTCCGTTAAGCATATCAATTAAATATAAAGGGGTTGTTCTGATAAAAGGATAACCCCTTTTTTGTTTCAATTGAAGTTATTGTATTGTTTTTCTGCGGATAGAGATAATCTTAACATCCTTAACCGGTTTATTATCCGAGTCAACCTTGACATCTCCGATATTGTCTATCACATCCATTCCTTTTATCACTTTACCGAACACGGTATGTTTGCCTGCCAGCCAATCAGTATCCACCAGGTTAATGAAAAATTGAGAACCATTAGTATTAGGACCTGAATTGGCCATGGTCAGAGAACCGCGAACCGGCGCATGTTTAGATCCATTTTCGGAATAGACATAGCCCATATTTTCATAAGCCTCTTTAATGGTAAGTTTTTCCAAGCGGGCTTTAAATTCATCTTTTCTTTCATCAAGTTCCTTTTGCGACTTAATATTCATGGCTTTAAAAATCGGTATGGTAAGATTTCGCTCAAAATCCTGCTGGCTGCGAATCATCAGGAAGCGATGAGGCCCTGTCCGGTTATCAAATGCTTTTAATTCATCCAGGCCTAATGCTTTGGCATCAATTTCATCGTCAAAAGTATAACCGGGGCCGCCTGTTCCATTGCCCAGCGGGCATCCACCCTGAATCATAAAATTTTTTATCACTCTGTGAAAAATAAGACCATCATAAAAAGGGCGTTTAACTTTTTTACCGGTTTTGATATCTTTAAATTCCTTTGTGCCTTCGGCCAGACCGATAAAATTAGAAGCCGTTTTCGGAGCTTCATCCTCAAACAATTCCACATCAATATCTCCCAGGCTTGTCTTAATGACATACACAGGATTTTCAATCTGCTTCTTTCCTTCAGCCCATCCAATACCAATACCTGCAGAAACCACACAACAAAATATTATTATAGTAAATATTATCTTTTTCATTATAAGCCCCCTTTCTATGTATAATTATAATTTAATATGGTAACAATTCACAACTCTTTAGATGCTTCATCGGAAAACAGTGTATCCAAGGGACTTATCGGTACTTTGGACATATTTCGCAGTACATGGGTATAGATCATCGTTGTCTCAACATTTTTATGGCCCAGTAGTTCCTGAACTTC
>JAHIFE010000020.1 GCA_018901125.1 Pseudomonadota bacterium
AGCCAGTTTCAAAACGTCCCATTTTGGCCGATCTCTGCGTTGGGTGAAAATTTTAATCCTCGAAATACTCTATGTATTCCTGCGGTTAAAATTTTCACCCGCCTTGACCTTGACCAAACTGAAACATTTTGAAAGTGGCTCTCTTGTTTTTATCAAAAATGCAAAATTCTTTCTAAAAAGTGCGGGTAAAAAATATATATAGTAATCGTTGCGCAAAAAAATATTAAGAGAATAAAAAAGATTATAGGCAAAAATCTCATCTTATTATTCTCCTGCAATCCTTCCAGGTCTCTGATTACTTCCCGAATGACCGGTTTTCCTATACGTTTCAGATCGCGTGAAAACCCAATGATAAGAGCATGATCACATACAGTATTTATCAAACGCGGGATGCCTTTTGAGTAATTATATATTTCCTTTAAGGAATTATTGTCAAACAGTGAAAGATTGCGGCCCCCAGCTTTTTTAAGCCGGTATTTAACATACTCTTTTGTTTCGTTAAAATTTAGTGTATTCAGATTATAACGAACAGTTATTCTTTGTTTTAAAGCTCTGAATCGTTTATCGGCAAGAGTTTCATTTAATTCAGGTTGTCCCAGAAGAATAATGTGAAGCAGCTTGTTTTTTGAAGTTTCAAAGTTTGTTAATAACCTGACTTCTTCAAGAATATCTGTATTTATGCACTGGGCCTCATCAATTATTAAAAAAACCAGTTGCTTTTTATTGAAACATTCCAGAAGAAAATTATAAAGCAACATTAAATTATGTCCGCGTGTTCTGTCAGTATTTGTTTGTATCCCCAGATCGATACATACGTATGTAAGAAAATCTGCGGGAGACATTAGAGGATTGAAAATATTTGCGGTCCGTACGTTTTGGCCCAAATTACTTAAAAGCATATGAACAAGAGTTGTTTTTCCTGTGCCAACTTCTCCTGTAATGACACTGAATCCTTTTCCCTCCCTGACAGCATATCTCAGATGAGCAAGAGCTTCTTTATGCTTCTCACTAAAAAAGAAAAATCCGGGGTCAGGTGTTATCTCAAAAGGTTTGTTTATTAAACCATAATACTTTTCATACATTTTCAGGCTGCTTCTTTCTCGATGCTTGGTATGGTGGCAATCACCCTCAGCCCAAGAGCCAGCTCAACATCTTCTGCATCGTAAAAAGATGTATCCATCTGTTCGCGTATGATAACGAGTCCAATGCTGCATCCAATGCAAAGAACTAATCCAAGAAGAAGAACTTTTTGGATATCCGGTGAGAATGGTTTTTCCGGAACACGAGCCGGATCAATTATTTTAAATTGCTCCCCTTTTTGTTTAAATTCAAGATTTTCAGCCTGCTGAGCTTCCTGGCTCTTTTTAAAGAGGTTCTCGTAATTTTCCTTTGTCTTCTGGTATTCCCGCATAAGCGAGGCCATCTCCTGTTCCCGTGATGGTATGTTTTCAATCCGTGTTCTGTAAATATTTATCTGTCTTGATATGCCCGCTATTTCAGACTGGTTTTTTCTTATTTCCATATCGATAAATGCAAGCTGATTATTTAATTCTCTGTAGCGTGGATCATTTTTTGGATCGTATAACTCTTCTTTCTTTTTATATATATCTTTTCTGGATTCAAGATCGGCAAGTTTCTTCTTTATCGCAACAACGTCAGGATGATTTTCGGTATATTTTGATCTTAAATCATCAAGAATTCTTATCAAGGCTTCTTTCTGTGACTCATATGAACCTGTGTTTTCCGTTTCAGATGGATTGTGTGCTGCTCCTTTGTAAGAGGCGGAAAGTTGTCCGGATGAAGTTTTACCTTTTTTACCGATTGTTACGGTTTCAGCTGCAGATGCCGATGATTCAAAATCGGACATCTGCTTCTGGATAAATAATTTACGGTCTTGAGCAGCATTCAGGTTTTCTCCTACTCTTTGGTATTGATTTTGGAGCTGCTCCAAAATCCTAAGATTAGTGTCAAGCTGCTCCGGCAATTCGCCCATAAATTGTTTTTTATAAATGCTGACTTGTAGTTCCAGTTCTTCCAGCTTTTTCTGAGAAGAGGCGAGTTCAGTAGCTAAAAATTGCGTTGTTCCTGTTGCCTGTTGTTCCCTGAACCTAAGGTTCTCTTCAATAAAAAGAGATGTTAGCCTGTTAGCAACAGCAGCCACAATTTCCGGATTATTTCCGGTATACCCTATAGTAAAGAAAGCTTTTTCATCTTTTTTGCTTGGAATATTGACTTTAATATTCTTTTGCATCAACTCGACAAGTTGTTCTTTGGAAAGATTTTTGCTTTCTTCGTGGTATAGTTTAAATTCGTTCATAACCTGTTCGAGTCGCGTCCTGCTCATTACCTCCTGCGCAATTGACTGTAAACGTTCTTCGATTCGTGATGTTACAGTGGATTGAATAAATGCTTCCGGAACCTTTTGCGGTGAGACAAGAACAAGTGTTTCCGCTTTATATATTCTGGGCGCGAACTTAGCATAAAGCAAAGTGCCCGGTATTATGATAAAAAAAGGAACAATAAAATACCAGATTCTTCTTTTAAGAATTTCTATATAATCAATGATGCGATATGAACGTGCCGAATTAATCATTGTTTTAATTTCCGGTTTATTGTTTTATTATCGAATGAAGTGTTAGGTGTTGGCATCTATTCATTATTCAAATAGCCTCTTTTTCTCCGAAAGGATGAATAGAAGTTATGCAAAAGACTCGTAACTTAACACACTTTATCAGTTTACCAAATCACGAGCTGTTTATTATTTTTAGCATTGATTTTTTTCTTCAGTATGTGGCAGTGATTTTGAAAATTCCCCTGTTTTCAGTATAATCATCTATAGATATATTGGAATCTCTATTTTTGTGTGATATATCAACCGATAATGTAAGCCATTCTAATGGCCTGTGTGATAATGTGCAACCTATACCCCATATCCAGTCTTTCCTGTTGTTCGTATCAAATTTGGCCCGCTCAACATTGCCGGATAAACCAAGCGAAGTTCTTATGCCAAGAAAATGTGTTATTGAACCTGTTAACCTATGATATCGGCTAAATCCAAGATTTTCTGAAGTAAAATAATCTTCATTATATCCACCCTGCAAGCTTAAGACGTAAGACGTTTTTAATTCACGGTTTGTTATATTAGCCTTATAACTTATACCGTCTGTTCTGGAACCGGTATCAGGCTTTTTAATAAAATACCCTACCTGGGCTGTTGCATTAAAAATCGGGCTGAAGGCATAAGTTATTCCTATGGATGGTTCATGAATGTCGTAATCAACACTCGGAGGATCAAAGTTGCGTGTAGAAAAAGTATATTCTCCAAAAACCGATGATTTTAGATCAAAGTGGTTTGTATAACGGGAAGTTGCTCTGTGGCCTGTAAAATCTGAAGAGCTATCAAATTTTCCTATAGTGTAGCCGTAATCCAAATAGATATCGTTTTTCTGATCAAACTGCCATGAAAAATAGGGGTTAACATAATCTTCCTGACTGTTATCCGGCGTTGAGCTGTTTATTCTATAAATATTGTTTCGGTAATTGACTCCGATCCGGTTTAGCGGTCCGAACTGGTATTCAACTGTCGGTGATACGACATTTCGCCAGTAAGTATCTCTTTGCTTTTTGGTGGAAAGAACATACTTGTTTTCATCCACGGATGTAAAGTATTCTCTTTCCCTAGGATCTTCTGATCGTATAAAGGAATCTTTCAGGAAAAAGTTTATATGTTCTTTTGTAAGATATTTGGCGTTTAATGATGCATTGTGGCTTATGTAGTCAAGATTATCATTTTTTCCGTAAAAAACAAAACCGGCATTATAATCAAGGTCGATCCCGGATTTTGCATCTGAATTTGAATATTTCAGGCCCGGCTTGATTGTAGTAATAAAATCTTCTTTTTCATTTTTTGATGTTAGATTAATATTGTCATTATATTCTTCTTCAATGGAAATATATGGATGAAACCAGTGTTGTGAAAATTCATCGGCGGAATAAGAGGATATCGGTAAGAATAATATCATAAAAAAGAATAACAGTATCTTAACTGCCGAAAAACAACACTTCTTATGGAATAATTCAGGGAAATCTGGTAGTAAAATTATTTTTTTCATGGCACTATCACTGTATCTCCGTTTTTCATTATTATATCAGGTTCTTTTCCTTCAATTATTTTCTTATAATTAACCTTAATTCTTTTTTCCTCTCCGTTTTCTTTCCTTGAGATAATAATATGTTTCTGGTCTGCCCAGTCAGTAAAACCTCCTGTCATAATAATAAGCTGCAGAAAGGACGTTTCACTGCGAAGCCTGCAAATTCCGGGATTTTTTACTTGGCCGGAGATGTATATTTTATAGCTGTTTGCTTGAGTGACTGTTACAGAGACGGTCGGGTTGTCAATGAAGTTTTTGAGCTTGTTTGTTATAACTTCTTTAAGTTGCAGAGGTGTGAGCCCTGATGCCTCAATATCGTCGGCAAGAGGTAATGATATTTTTCCATCCATTCTAACAGTAACTGATTTTGTCAAAGATTCTTCCCGCCAAACAAAGATATCAATAACATCTTCGGCACCTATTATATAGGTGTTGCTATCAACAGAGGTTTTATCGTCTGTTTTTACTGTTGGAGTTGAATCGCTTTTTTGCTCGGGAAGAACTTGAGCCGGCAGTAAAACGACAAGAAAAATCAATGCAATAATGACATTTAGCTTTATTGGAATTTTCATATTTAAATTTTCCTCATAATAATTGGTTATGGTTGAAAAGATTATTATGAATATTTTTGCTGATAAAATCAAAAAATTATTAATATGTCAAGGTATTTCGATAAATCAACTCTCATGCTTTTAATAGAATATAGAAGTCCGAATCTATTAACCTGTATAAAATAACGAACAGGGTGCTATATATATCGATATTCGTTGTTCGCTATTTAATATTCGATCGATAAAACTCTTTAATTTTATCTACCACATAAGCCTGCATATCTTCTGTCAGTTCAGGGTAAATTGGTAACGCAATAGTATTAAGGGAAGCATCCTCTGAAACAGGCATATCGCCTTTCTTATAACCGAGATACGAAAAACATTCCTGAAGATGGAGTGGAACCGGATAGTAAATCTCAGTCCCTACTCCTGCATTATTTAAATGAGTCCTTAGTTCATCTCTTTTTCCGGAAACTTTTATGATAAACTGATTGTATATATGAAGGTTTTCCTTTTCAACAGGAAGAGTTATTTCTTTGGCAAGACCGGCTTTGTTGAATAGCTTTCTGTAGTTTTGTGCATTATTCTGCCTGGCGGCAGTCCATTCGTCAAGATATTTCAATTTAACCGATACAATCGCTGCCTGAAGAGCATCAAGCCTGAAATTGCCCCCTATGTATTTGTGATAATATTTTGGTTGGGAGCCGTGAACCCTTAGTGTATGCATTTTTTCATAATAGATGGAAGAATTCGTAGTAATAATTCCTCCATCTCCGAAAGCCCCGAGATTTTTCGATGGGAAAAAAGAGAAACAGCCGAAATCGCCCAATGACCCGGCTCGCTTTTCTTTGTATTCAGCGCCAATTGCCTGGGCAGCGTCCTCTATTACTATAAGGTCATTTTTTTTTGCAATTTCAAGAATAGGGTCCATGTCTGCACACTGACCATAAAGATGAACAGGCATAATTGCCTTTAACCCTTTTCGCTCAAGCCCTTTCATGGAAGAAATTGTTTCTGATATCTTTTCGGAAGAAATGTTATAAGTGTTTGGATCAATATCGACAAAAACAGGCTTTGCTCCGGTACGTACAATCGACCCTGCTGTTGCAAAAAAAGTATAGGGGGAGGTTATAACGCTGTCACCATTTCCGATTCCTGAAGCCAAAAGTGCAAGAAGAAGAGCATCGGTGCCTGATGATACTCCGAGAGAATGTTTTGTTGAACAGTAGTTTGCTATTTCATTTTCCAGTTTTTCGACATGCGGACCTAAAATAAAATACTGACTTTCATATATATCGGCTGTTATTTTTAATATTTCATCTTTAATAGTCTTATATTGCGCTTTTAAATCAAGAAGAGGAACTTTCATAATCAACTTTTCCTTATATTGTTATTTATCTTTTCTGCATTTTCTGTAATTATTACCATTATTCTTTATTGCTTGACGTTCAAGCGGAGTACAGACACTTTCAACAGCGCGGTATCCCAGAAGTTCGTTTACTTCCTTTTCAAGCAAAAAGCCGGGTTTTAATTTCATTGTATCCGGAAGCTCTATAATAACATCGGATTTCCCATGGTCTATTAAATGTATAAAGCCCTTAGACAAGCCGGGGTGGTTCATAATAATGCTATTAAGTTTTAAAAGCGTATCTCTTCCGGATAAATATATGTCGATATTAATATGTATTTCTGATGTCCATATTTCTTCAACCTTTCCAAAAGGGACTATTGAATCGGCAAGTACTTTTAACGATTTCTCATCTTTCTGAACCTTTCCCTGGATGAAAATAGGTTTATCCGGAGCAAGATTATCAAAAGCAGAAGAATAAACGGAAGGGAAAAGAGTGGATTCAATGCTTCCGTGCATATCTTCCGTTACGACATAAGCCATGTCATCCCCTTTTCTGGTTTTAATGGTTTTTATGTTTGTTATTATTCCGCCGAATCTTGCAATTTCACCATCATTCATATCTTTTATAACAAGAGAATCCGTATTGGCATATTTTGCAATAAGTTCTTTATGCTTGTTGAGCGGATGCCCGGTAATATAAAAACCCAGATATTCTTTTTCAAAGGCAAGGAGTTCCTTTTCGTTCCATTCATCAATTTCGGGCATCGGAGGAGTATCTGAGGATGTATCATCTGTAGATATAGATCCAAATAAACCTATCTGCGGACTATTTTTTTCTCTTTGAACTCTCTGGCCATATTCTACAGCATCTTCAAGAACTGCCATTAATCTTGATCGAAAGGTCCCTGTTGAATCGAAAGCTCCACACTTTATCAGGCTTTCGATAACGCGTTTATTAACTTTTTTAAGATCAACCCGTTCACAAAAGTCAAATAACGAATTAAATTTCTGCGTATTTCTTGTTTCAATAACTGTATCTATAGCGTTTTCACCGACATTTTTGACCGCCACAAGGCCAAATCTTATATTCTGATTGCTTACTGAAAAATCCCTGTCGCTTTCATTTATGTCGGGAGGAAGAACAGGTACGCCGTGGCTCGAGCACTCGGCAATATATTTTACAACGCTGTCTGTTGAACCCATTTCACTGGTTAATAATGAGGCCATAAATTCAACCTGGTAGTGAGCCTTTAAGTACGCGGTCTGGTAGGCAATAAGAGCATACGCTGCGCTATGGGATTTGTTAAATCCGTAACCGCCGAATTTATCGATAAGGCTAAAAAGTGTATCGGCTTTTTCTTTTGGGACACCGTTTGCGATTGCGCCACTAACAAAGCGTTCTCTTTGCGCAGCCATAATTTCTATAATTTTTTTACCCATTGCTTTTCGAAGATCATCTGCTTCAGCCATGGAATAGCCTGCTATGACCCCGGCAATTCTCATTACCTGCTCCTGATAGACTATAACTCCATAAGTTTCTTTAAGTATGGGTTCAAGTTCCGGTACAAGGTATTCAACGGATTTCCTGCCGTGCTTTCTTTCTACATAGTCATCTATCATTCCGCTTTCAATTGGCCCGGGTCTATAGAGAGCTACAAGCGCAGTTATGTCTTCAAAATTTTCAGGCCTGACCCTTTTAAGAAGCTCCTTCATACCTTTGCTTTCAAGCTGAAACACTCCGGTTGTATTTCCTTCTGAAAGGAGAAGGTATGTAGCCGGATCATCAAGATCGATGCTATCTATATCTGGCGGAGTTTTGCCTTGCTTTGAAACCAGAGAAAGTGTGTTTGCAATCACGGTAAGGTTACGAAGCCCAAGAAAATCGAACTTAACAAGTCCTATTTTTTCAACACGCTTCATATCAAATTGCGTAACAAGTTCGCCGTTTTTACCTCTGTAAAGTGGAAGATATTCGTCAAGTGGTTTATCTGAAATAACAACTCCGGCAGCATGTGTTGATGCATGACGGGTCAGTCCTTCTAATGTTCGGCAAATGGTAATTAATTCAGCAATATCAGATCTTTGCTTAGCAAGTTCAGAAAGCCTTGACTCTTGTATTAAGGCCTCATCAAGGCTTATATTTAAAACATCAGGAATCATCTTTGCTATTTCATCAATTTCGCGTAAAGGAATATCTAGGGCGCGTCCTACATCTCGTATAACAGCCCTGGTCTTCATCGATCCGAATGTAGTAATCTGGGAAACCCGGTTTTCACCATATTTTCCTACAACATATTTCAAAACCTTGTCACGTCCGTTTATGCAGAAATCAACATCAATATCCGGCATACTTTTGCGTGCCGGGTTTAAGAACCGTTCAAAAATAAGACCATGTTCGATTGGATCAAGGTTAGTGATTTCAAGTGAGTATGCGACAAGACTTCCGGCTGCAGATCCTCTGCCGGGGCCGACAGGGATATTATTATCTTTGGCATACTTAATAAAATCGGCAACAATCAGAAAATATCCCGAAAAGCCCATCGAAACTATGACTGACATTTCATGCTTAAGGCGGTCTCTATATAGGCTTTCATCTATTGCAGGATTTTTTAATTTGATTTTAATAAGAACACGCTCGAAACCCCGGGAAACTTTTTGTTCAAGAAGCTCTTGTTCGGTATGACCCTCGATGGTAGTATATAACGGAAAATGATAGCTGTTAAAATCCATTTCAATATTACATCTTTTTGCAATCTCAACAGTATTCATAAGTGCATCGGGGGTTGCGGCGAAAAAAGAATTCATCTCCTCGCCTGACTTGAAATAAAGTTGATCAGTTTCGAATTTAAAATGGGATGGATCTTTTACTGTTTTTCCTGTTTGTATGCATAAAAGAATTTCATGTGCGCGTGCATCTTCTTTATCAAGATAATGGCAGTCATTGGTTGCAACAAGAGGTATGGAAAGTCTTTTTGCCATATCAACCAGAGCTTCATTTATCTTATTTTGAATTTCCATCCCATTATGCTGAAGTTCGAGATAAAAATTGTTCTCACCGAACAAATCCTGATAAAAATGTGCGGCATTATCCGCTTCCTTAATATTCCCTTCGCCGATGAGCGTAGGAATTTCACCATGAAGACATGCAGAAAGAGCAATAAGACCTCTGCTATATTTCTGAAGCACTTCTTTGTCTATGCGGGGCTTATAGTAAAATCCTTCCAACTGGGCAATTGATGCAAGTTTGCAAAGATTCTTGTAGCCTTCGTTATTTTCAGCAAGAAGTATAAGATGAGAAAGCCTTTTTCCGTCAAGAGAAGTTTTATCTGAAAGTTTGCGTGGTGCCAGGTAGCATTCACATCCTATGATAGGTTTGATTTTGTTATCTATCGCATTTGAATAAAATTCCAAGGCTCCGAACATGCTCCCATGGTCGGTTATGGCAACTGAATCCATGCCAAAATCATGTATACGATTAAAGAGATGCTTGAACCTTATGGCTCCATCAAGAAGACTGTATTGAGTATGAACATGAAGATGAACGAAAGGATATGATATATTTGACATTATTAAACCTGATTTCAGTCAAGCCTGTAATTTGGCGCTTCCTTAGTGATAATTACGTCATGAACATGACTTTCTCTTAATCCTGCGGCGCTTATCTTTACAAATTTTGCTTTTTCCCTTAATTCCTTTAGATTTCGGCATCCAACATATCCCATTCCGGCCTTAAGCCCACCTATAAGCTGCAAAATATTTGATGAAAGAGACCCTTTGTATGGAACACGGCCAACAATTCCTTCAGGAACAAGTTTGTCGTCTTCATCCTGATATTCCTGGTGATATCTGTCTTTGCTTCCGGATTTCATAGCCTCAATGGAGCCCATGCCCCTGTATACTTTATATGTTCGCCCCTGAAAAAAGATTGATTCACCCGGGCTTTCCTCTGTTCCGGCAAACAATCCGCCTATCATGATTGCATGTGCACCAGCTCCTAATGCCTTTGTAAGATCACCTGAAAATTTTATGCCACCGTCGGCAATAAGTGGAACCCCTGTGTTATCCGAAACTTTTCTGCAGTTTAAAATTGCCGTTAACTGAGGCACTCCGGCTCCCGCAACTATACGTGTTGTACAAATGGAGCCCGGTCCGATTCCGATTTTTACTCCATCCGCTCCGGCCTTAACAAGAGCGCTTGCTCCTTTTCCCGTTGCAATATTTCCGGCAATTAGTTCAATGTTTTTGAAAGTGCTTTTTAAAATCTTCACAGCATCTATAACATTCTTTGTGTGGCCATGGGCGGTATCAATCAGAATAACATCAGCGCCGGCGCCCAGAAGTTTTTCAGTTCGCTCTTGCATATCAGGCCCAACACCCACGGCAGATCCTACTCTTAGTCTTCCCAATTTGTCTTTACAGGCATTAGGATATTTTTTTATTTTCTCAATATCTTTTATAGTGATCATGCCTACAAGACGTCCTTTTTTATCAACTACGAGAAGTTTTTCAATTCTGTGCTCATGTAAAAGCTTTTTTGAATCTTCCAGTGAGATGCCTTCGGAAACCGTAATGAGATTATCTTTTGTCATTACATCATAGACTGTCTTGTCAAGATTTGTTTCGAAGCGCAAGTCCCTGTTAGTTACTATTCCAACAAGTTTGTCGCCTTTTGTGACGGGTACACCTGAAATCCTATATTCTTCCATCAATTGCACAACTTCACGAACCTTATGGTCGGGATTTATTGTTACTGGATTTACTATCATCCCACTTTCCGACTTCTTTACTTTATCAACTTCCATAGACTGGTTTATTATACTCATATTCCTGTGGATAAACCCGATTCCACCCTCTCTGGCCATACTTATAGCCGTCTGTGATTCAGTTACTGTATCCATAGCGGCACTCACAATCGGAATATTTAATGTAATATTTCTGGTCAATTGTGTAGTTGTATTGATATCTTTGGGCAGTATGTCAGAATAGTTAGGGACGAGTAAAACATCGTCAAAAGAATAGGCTTCCTCAATTTCCGTTTTTAACATGAGTTCCTCCACAAGAACTGATTTTTGGCTTAGTTGTAAAATATATTATTTATTAAAACTAATTAAAACTACCGGAAGGGATTTTATAAATTTTTATTAATATCAGAATGGGATATTATTGGCAAGATTAAATTTCTTTTGCTTTACAATGAAACTACATATACAATAGAGCCAGTTTCAAAACGTCCCATTTTGGCCGATCTCTGCGTTGGGTGAAAATTTTAATCCTCGAAATACTCCATGTATTCCTGCGGTTAAAATTTTCACCCGCCTTGACCTTGACCAAACTGAAACGTTTTGAAAGTGG
>JAHIFE010000127.1 GCA_018901125.1 Pseudomonadota bacterium
AATTACCCGGAGCATGGTGGAAAGAAAAAAACGCTGAACACATGCTTGCATTAAGAATAATTCGAGAGAATGACGAATGGAATAAATACTGGGAATGTAGTAAAGCTGCATAAATATTCCCCAACAGTTTTAATTACACCCCTATTATCTATTAGTGTTGAATTCCTTTTCCAAATATAACATTTATTACGGTTTTTGCCAGTATTTTAAGATCGAACAAAAAAGATCGGTTTTGCAAATAGTAATAATCATGGTCAACCTTAACCGGAATAGGAAGATCGTCCCTGCCATTTATCTGTGCCCAGCCGGTAATGCCGGGTATAAGTGTGTGAATGCCTTTTGAAGTTCTGAGCGCAACCAGATCATCCTGATTAAACAAAGCCGGTCTCGGACCTACAAAGCTCATATCCCCTTTAATCACACTGAATATCTGAGGGAGTTCATCAAGACTTGTTTTTCTGAGCCATCTGCCTGCGGGTGTGACATATTTTTCAGGATTTGATAGTAGATGAGTTGCTACAGCAGGAGTATTTACTTGCATGGTGCGAAACTTTGGCATTTTAAATATAGTATTGTTAATGCCTATTCTGTCAGACCAATAAAGTATGGGGCCTCTTGAGTTTGTTTTAATATAAAACGCTATTGCCAACAAAGGCAAAAACAATATAATCAGTAGTAGTAAAGAAATTATCAGATCAAAATTACGCTTCATAATAAAGGGACAAGGAGCAAGGTTAAAGGTGCGAGATTAAAAAGAGAAAAAACTATTTGTGATCTTTCACCGAGTTCACAGAGGTCTCAGAAAACAGTATTTCTCTTACCAGCTTATCAACTTACCTGCTATTTTGCCAGGTCTTATACCATTCCACCGTTTCTTTGAGTCCTTGTTCTAAGGTGAATGGGGGCTTCCAATTCAGTTCTTTTCTTATTTTTGACGAATCAACAGCAAGAGAATCCACAAGCCTTTCTATGGTATGAGATTTTCCGGTTAACAAGCCCCCAAGCCGCAGCATAAATAGAGGTACATAAAACAATCTTGCAGGTTTGCCAAGCGATTTTGCCATTTGCCTTACAAGCTCCGGTGTAGACATATCCTCTCCATCACTTACAAGATATGTCATCTGTTCTGTTTTGTTATTCGCTATACAATTTATTATAATATCAACAAGATTCCCCAGATATATCATACTTCGTTTATTTTTAATGCCGGCAACAGGGAGCGGCATTCCCTTATCAACCGCTTTTAATAATCTTAAAAAATTTGCCCTTACCTCTGGCCCATAAATCATTGGCGCTCTGATGATTACTATCTTCATACCGGTTTGATCAGCAATTAATTTTAATTTTTCTTCCGCTTCCCATTTACTTGTACCATATGGATCTTGTGGCTCCGGAATATCTTCTTCGGTATAAGGAGTTGGTTTCCCCTCTCCATTTACTTTAATGGTACTTATAAAAACAAAAAGCCGGACTCCAGATAAAGCTGCACAGCGTGCAAGCCTCTCAGTTCCGGCTGTATTTACAATGCGGTATTCAGAAAGAGGATCAGATGTTAAATCGTCCATTACATGGACACGCCCGGCAAGATGTATTACTGCTTCAACATTTGCCAAGGCTACCGACCAGTCCGTGTCAGGACCGATTGAACCGGTTTCTGTAATTTCTACTTCTCCGGGAAGACTTTGGATATTGTCCCGTGACCGGACGGAAGCGCGGATATCCCATCCTTTAATAAGCATTTGAGCACAAAGCGCTCTTCCGACAAAACCGTTTGCTCCGGTAATTAAAATATTAGTCATTACAAATTAATCTTACCAGAATCTGCATTAGGCGGATATGGGTAAAGAAAAGATTTCTTCTGTCATTTGATCTATAATCTTATTGCGATCATATTCATTGCTCAAAAGCAACTTCATATTACGGCCAAATTTCTCCAACTCTTGTTGTGGCACGGTTAGAAATTTTTCAAACCCTGTTTTTATGTCGTAAATATTATTTGGAGATGAATCGAAGCCTATCTTATTATTTATCACTAAAGCAGCTACTTCCCCTCTCATTACGCAATAGATTGGTTTGCTGGATGCAAGGTAGGCCTGGAATTTTGCAGGTACGGTTAAAGAAAAAATTGGCTCGTCTATTAGAGATATTATTAAAACATCACTCCCCTCAAACCACCTTGGCATTTCCTTCAGTGGTTTTCTGCCCCAAAAGTAAACATTTTCAATTTTCTTTTCTTTAACAATATTTTTTAGGACTTCTAAGTTTGAGCCATCACCAATGATGTTTAAATTTATATCTTTATAAGATTTTGATATGAGCGAAAAGCCCATGATAACATTTTCGAGATTTTGAACTTTGCCTATATTACCTGCGAATGTAAAATTAAATTTCCCCTTCAACATCTCATGGGGTGTTACATCTTCAAATTTCAAATCATCAGGAGCCCATTGAGGTGAAAAGATTATTCTGGCATCTGAAACATATTTATATATTTTCTGATTAAACCCCCTACAAGAAACAAAAACTGCTTCACAGTTCTTGTAAACAATTTTGACAAACGAATTCAGTATCTTTTTCGAAAGAGTTCTCTTCTTGAACCCATACGCATACACCGAATCCGGCCATATATCTAAAGTCCATATAAAAAGTTTGCTTCCAAAAACCTTTTTAATAAGTACTGCAGGAATAGCCTGAGTCAAAGGCCCGATATGGTAAACAAAGACCCTGTTATATTTTCTGCCTACAAATAGAGATACTAAAGATGCAAAAAAAGCAAAACATAAATAATTAAGAATTTTTAAGAGTACAAATTTTTTGTAGCCCATCAAAGAAAATACTCTGTAAATTTTAATACCCTGCCACTCCTCAGTTTGAAAAAACTTATTTTTATATCCGGTATATACCTTATCAAAAGGATAACTGGGAGCTTGTGTTAATACGGCAACTTCATAGCCTTTCGTTTGCCAAGCTATCGCCAGATCATTAATCCCGAACTCTTCCGGATAAAAACGTTCTGTAATTATCAGCACACTATTATTTATCTTCATTTCTTACTGCGCTACTCATTCCGGGAGGAAAATCTGCAATGCACTCAATAATTTCCCAATTATCTTTAAACCATTCAATATTTTTCATGAATCCATCTTTAAATTCTACCATCGGATGATAATTTATTAACTTTTTAGCTTTTTCTATAGATGCCAATAGCCTTGGTTTTGTGTCCCACTTTCTCCTTGGCTTATATATTAAACCTGCCTTATTCTCTGTTGTCTCGTTTACAAGCGCTGCCATATCCAAAATACTTATTTCTCTGCCTGCGGCCAGATTAAAGTTTTCACCAACCGCCTCCTGATAGAAGCCGGACTTTATAATGCCCTGCACCAAATCCAGCACATAGGCAAAATCCCTAGTCTCTTCACCTGTTCCTGTAATCGGAAGTGATTGCCCTTTCATTGCCCAATAGATAAAATTAGGGATCACATTACGATACTGCCCCGGGACCTCCCCTGGTCCATAAGAGTTGAAAAACCGGCAGTTAATTATCTGCATACCATAATGATGAGCATAAAAATTACAGTACATTTCACCCGTCATTTTGTTAATTTGGTAAGGTGTTGTTAAGTGCATTGATATAAAATCTTCTTTAAGGGGTAGCTCAGGATATGAACCATATATAGCGCATCCGCTTGAAGCATAAATAAATTTTTCTGCCCTGACAAGCCGCGAATATTCCAACAGTCTGATCAACCCTATAATATCTACTTCAGCCGAAATTTCCGGGTAATCGATTGAGTTTTGATTGGCAAAAAAGGCCGCCAGATGAAACACATGGGTAATATCCTCTTTAAAAACCCTTTTAAGATCAATATCACTCCTTACATCACCTTCAACAAACATTATATTGCTTAATGGAACTACATTCCATGGCTTTTTTTCTTTAATAGATGACAAGTTGTCTAATATAATTACCTTGCCGCCCGAGCCCACCAGTTCCGACAGAGCTATAATCAGATTGCCACCAATAGCACCCGCACCACCTGTTACAAGGACATTTCTGCCTTTATAGTATTGTGTCAGTTCACTGTCTAACTCTAATTTGAGCAGGTATTCGTTAACCCATAGGATTCTCTTTTCGTTACTTGTAATCATTTGGTTTCCCCCTAAGCGGTATCAAATCTGCGGCTGAGTTTATTTTTTACCGCAGAGTGGATCTACAAAGACCATCGCTGATCTTTCTATTAGTGATTGCAACTATACAAACAACCCTCATATCAACTGTAACGTCATCGTAAATACCTCATGGCTACCTTTCTTATTGTGCTTCTTACTTTCTTCAGACCTCTGCTACTTGTGAGCGGATCAAAGAATGTCAAAATCGGCTTTCCAATTAAGAACACTACCTTGAGCAATAACTTCTTAAATAATAACGGAATATTAATTTTAAAAAGCAACAGCTGCGAGTAAAAGAACAACCCCATTAGATCAAAATGATGTTTCATTTTTTTGTGGGACATAAACACTCCTTTCAATGAAGGAGATTCCAAATAGCCAGAGACAGAATCAAATTTGTCTAACAGCAAATCGTACTCTAAACAAATTTCATGGAGTTTGGTTCCTGGATACGGGTAAAAATAAAAGCATTTTCCATAGTTTGGTTGTATCTCTATGTTTAAATTAAGTGTATCTTTAGCCATCTCCTTTGTTTCAAAGGGCAACCCAACAATATTGGAAGAACCTGTTCTTACCCCATGCTTTCTTGTCAAATAAAATGCGTCTTTTATTTCCTGGTTCGAGTGTTTCCTGTTAAGAACATGCTTTCTCAACCATTCACTACCGGATTCTACACCAAAATCTATTGACTGACACCCCGCCCTCTTAAGGTTATAAACAACTTCATCGTTAATCGTTTCAACCCTTGCGTTACACAAAAAAGGGAGCCCAATCTCTTTTTTATATAGTTCACAAAATGACAGCAACCACTTTTTATTTATCGTAAAAGTATCATCAGCAAAGGCAATTTTTTCGGTTTTAGGCCATAATTTCAGGTTGTTCTTAATGATATTGACAGCCTTTTGTGGGGTAGGAAGACGAAGGTATTTCCCCTCATTAGGATAAACCTGACGAATGGCATGGTTACAGCAATAACTACAATCAAACGGGCACCCCCTGCCTAATATCATAGCGAAATTTCCGCCACCATCTGAAATGATCCTCTCAAAATCAAATAAAGAGTAGTCGGGTAAAGCTAAATCGTCAATACTTCCTAACGCACCTATGTCATTCTTAACTACGCCACCATTTCTTTTAAAATATAAACTTGGTATGGAGACAAAATCCTGTCCACTATCGAGTCTTCGACATAATTCTTTTATTGCTGCCTCGCCCTCACCTATACAAATTGCGTTTATACTTGGTAATTCCTCAAACACTTTTTCGCGTGCCAAGGTACAGTGTACTCCACCCGCAACTATCAACCTTTCAGATCTGTCTATCCTGTTTAAAAACTTGTACACATGCATTTTTTGATTTGTTGTAAATGACAGTGCTAATAGATCAAACTTTTCTTGCCCGACTAAATCCAGAGTGGAATCAATATTGTCCGTTAAATGGCTCAGCGTAACCTGGTGCCCTTCAGCTTTAAGACTCCCGATAAGATAAGCCAAGCCATGATGAAAGCCAGGATAATAACCAGTATTTATATCAAAATAACAAAAGTGGATTTTAGCCATTTCTGCCCTCCATGTTGCTCTCTTGAACCTTCTGCCTTTGAGAGGCCCTATGTATGTTTAGAGCGCATAGTTCATGCCAGGAATTTCCTGAATTTTCATATGGCCCATTTTCTTGCAGTTTAACGCAATTGATAGCATCTAATCTATGTACTGACATCCTATTTTATAGGGGACCTAAAATGTTCTGATATTACTTTGACAATTCTTTCGCTTGCCTTCCCATCTCCATAAGGATTTACTACTTTCGATACGCATTTATACTCATTAGCATTTCCTAGAAGCTTCTGCGTTTCCAATACAATGGTTTCAACATCCGTACCTACCAATCTTGCAGATCCGGCTTCTATTCCTTCAGGCCTCTCTGACGTGTCACGCATCACGAGAACAGGCACTCCAAGAGTCGGAGCTTCTTCCTGGATGCCCCCTGAATCCGTCAGGATAATATAACTTTGGCTCATTAAAAAGACAAAGGGTTCATAATCAAGTGGAGGAATCAGATGAATATTGTCCATATCCCCTAAAATAGAATATACTGGCTCCTGAACATTAGGGTTCAGATGCACAGGATACACAATCCGTATATCATCATTGTTGTTGGCCAAGATTCGCAAGGCTCTACAAATTCTATGAAATCCGTCTCCAAAACTCTCGCGCCTGTGCCCGGTCACTAAAATTGTTCTAATCTGATTCGAAAGACAAATGTTGTGTTCAGACAAAAACCATAGCTGCCATTTTTCGTTCACCGTTGGTGCATTATGTTTTGTAAGCACCCACTTAAGTGCATCAATTACGGTGTTACCTGTCACGAAGATTGAAGCTTCTTCGAAGCCTTCAGCTAACAAGTTCCTCTTTGCACCTTCAGTTGGTGGAAAATGAAGATCAGCCATAACGCTCGTTATGCGACGATTTATTTCCTCTGGGAAAGGGCTGTACTTATTATTCGTGCGCAATCCGGCTTCGATATGAGCCACCGGAATTTTTAAATAAAAAGCCGCCTGTGCAGCCGCACATGTAGTGGTTGTATCTCCCTGAACAAAAACAACATCGGGCTTTTCTCTTTCCAGTACCCTTGCAACTCCGAGTAAAACATGCGCAGTCAAGTCAGTTAATGACTGCTTCTTTGTCATTATATCAAGATCATAATGAGGGTTAATGTCAAACAGTCCTAGTACCTGATCCAACATTTCCCTGTGTTGCGCAGTCACACAAATATGTATATCAATGCTGTCAGCATTACGCTCACATTCTTTAATAACAGGGGCCATTTTTATGGCTTCCGGCCGGGTCCCAAAAACAAATAACACCTTTATCTTCTTATTATCCATATCTTAAATCCGATAAAACCATTTCATCCATTCAACCGTTTTTTTTATTCCCTCTTGCGGGTCCACCTCCGGATCATGCTTTAAATCTCCGACAGCCTTTGAAAAATCCATTGTTTTAATCTTTGTTGTAAACGGTTCAGCTTCCTTATATGTCACAAGCGATTCATTCGCACCTGTAGCCTTTAAAATCAAATCAGAATATTCCTTTATATCCATCTCCCACTCTGATCTGCCGCCGACATTATAAACCTCCCCAGGAATAAAGTTATCAACAATATTGGCAAATGTTCTACAGGTGTCTTCTACATAATCTATTATCCGCTTGTGACCTTCATAAACTGTATATGGTTTACGGTGCAAACAATGAAAGATGAATTTGGGAATAAAGCCTCTGTATGGCGTATATTCTTCATGAGGGCCATAACAGTTAACTGGGCGCACCCTTACTGTTTCGGTTCCGAACATTTGTGCCGAATTAAGACACATTAGTTCTCCGGCCCATTTTGATATAGCGTAATCGTTCATCTGATAAGTATCACTTATTTTATTCTCCACCATCACGGCCTCAGTCATTCGACCTTCATAATCCCCATAGACTTCTGCTGAGGAAAAAAAGATCATGCGAAATTTATGCTTTTCCTGCAGCCTTATTAAATGCTTAGTTCCAATTATATTTGTCTGCCAAAGATTTTCATAATAGGCTTCTCCATTCCATCGGCCATATTCGGCGGCAAGATGATAAACATAATCAAAGGGTCCATAATCCTCAAAAACCCTATCTATTTGATGATACTTTCCCATATCACATCTTATGTGCTCATCTCTGTCTGTATTATATAAATCACAAGCCAAAACAGTGGTTCCCCGTGATCGCAATTCATTACACAAATTTGTGCCGATAAACCCGGCTCCTCCGGTGACCAATATTTTCATTCTCTCCTCCAGCATAAACTTTTCCGTTTGGATTTGTCTTGATTTATGGCTTTAACCAACAACTTCCGGTCAGGAAATTGCGTATGAATTTGTAAGTTTTCAGCATAATTTATTTTGTGTTCATTGAAAAAAGTTGAAGATAATGACATATCTTCAAATCATCCGGTCCTCGATGGGTTTAGATGTGATTCATGGATTGTCATAGATCCGGACCAAACGTCCATATAGAAACCTTGATTTGTCACGTCAAATCAAGATTATACTACTGGCAACCAAATTAAGGTTTACGGGCCCGCGCAACAACGCCATGACCTGTTAATTCTGTTTCAATATCCACCAAGAAGGATTCTTTAACCCAGCTTTTGAAAGTTTTTTCGCGAACATGCATATCGTACTTCGGTGCCAACATGTCGAACGTGTCTAAATAAGCCCATTCTTTCAATATCTTTCCGCTCAATCCCAAAGAGCTGTAATCAGCAATCAAAAGCTGCCAATTAATTCCATGTCCTTTGGGAATCTTTCGGATAAGAGACGCCAACGGCCACATGAAGTCAATATACTTAACAACCGCAGTATAAAGTTTTTCTGGATTGACCTTGCGTGTAAAGGGCCTAATATAATGCTTCGTATTAAAAAGAGTCCTTCTGAGAGTCGCCTTATAAATGTCTGCGCAAAGCAATCCATTCGATTTTAAAAATTGCGGCAACATCATGAAAGCCGATTTCGGATCAGGGGTATGTTGTAAGACACCGAAGCAAAAAACCTTATCAAAAAAATCCTTTGCAAATGGCATAGCGAAAATATCGGCATGTACAATCAGGACATTCTCACGATGGCCGTTGGATTTGTAGTTTGCCTCAACTGCGCAGCTGTAATCTAGAGAAACGACAGTAGCGCCAGTCAATGCCGCATGCTCTGTAAATCTGCCCGAACCGCTACCAACCTCCAAAATATGTTGTCCTCTTAGATCACGGGCCCAATGAGTTTGACCATAAAACCGATCCTCTGATGCCGAAATACCTGAGTAACTGTCATACTGTGTTCGAGCATGTTTTGTCCACTCAAGGCCAAAACCAGATGCGTAATTTTCGCTTGATACGAATCGAGGAATTCCTTCTACTATGGGGTATTCACTCCCACAACTCTCGCAAGTAAGAACACCACTTATAATATAGCTTGAATTTGTTCCCGTTTGATCAACGCGCGCAACTCTTAATGGTCCCAAAGAGACCGGGCAAACCAATAGATCTAAATGCCTGATGTTCATTAGAATAAATATTCCCTTAAAATTAAATTATTGTACGCACCCTATAAACTCTATAAAAAGATTCACTATCGGCTTCGCATGGTTTGGCTTTGGCAAAGAGCGCACTTTTTGTCGAAATTGTTCTAGGTCGTTAAGCACCATCAACACAGTTTCGTGCATCGCATTCAGGTTGCCGGCAGGAAAAGTGATCACCCCTTCCGGTCGCTTAACACAATCGCTGGCAATAACCGGCAAATCGGCATGTAAAGCCTCTCGAATAGAATTTGAATCCCCATCGGTAGAAGTTGGTCGGATCATCAAGGCGCAGTTCAACATGGCGGGTAAAAGATCTGTTTCACTTCGGAAAAGAAAATATCGTCCTTGTATGCCGCGTTTAAGAATTTCTTTGGCAAGACGCTCCTGAGGACCAGCTCCAAGCGTAATTTTGTAAGCATAAAAAATCAAGCGCAGAGTAGAATCACGCTCAAGTAAATCTAATAGCGCGTAGGCACCGTACAAATCATCATCGTCCGGATCGTGAACCTCCCCTGATGCAAGCATGACGGGGTTATTCCCCGCCTCTAGAAAAGCCCGTACTTCATCCGGCAATAACTTTTCGTCGCAAGTCTCGGGGATAAATCCAGGAACATGAATAACTCGCTTAGCACCCATCAAGGTAGCCAAGCTACAGATTTCCTCACTCACTCCAACAACGACTGTGACATGCCGAATGGCAAACCGTATCATGAAACGTTCAAGAAAACGCTTGGAAACTGCTGCATGTGATACTGATTCCGAACCTATCCGTAAGACCACCTTGGTTCCCCGCAAAACAGCCAATAGCGAAGCTGCGAATCGTGCTAGGATGTTGTCACTAAATACATAGTGTATGGGTTCGCACCGCCCTAACAGAAGACTAAAAAACCATGCAAACCGATGATTTGATACCTGCTTAACTTCCGGGTGCGCTGAAGAGACGCGACCAATACTATACATCTGGATCGTGATGCCTGCTTCAGTGAGATATGGGCGCAATCGGCGCAGGTGTACTGCCATACCACCGATAGGTGGAGGAATACGCCCCCAGACTGCGACATCCGCAAGTTTTGTTTTTTTTATCAATGAATAAAGCCTCCAAGCAAGATTGGTGAGCTGCGATTTGCTATTACGGGCACTCTATAGACCACAAAGCCAATTGCAAAACCTTCCATAAGGTGAAGCCGCGGTCTCGGATACCCCGATAATGTTCACTAAAAGCCATCTCAAGTTTAGCCCGATCAAACCCCAAGCGGGCAAGAAATATCGGATCTAATACCGTCTCACGGGCAAAGTCGTAAAGAGAGGTTTTTAGCCAACGCTTATAGGGAACACCAAAGCCCGTTTTGGGGCCGTCAAGAATGTTATCTGGTACGCGACCACGCATAGCATTGCGTAATATAATCTTCTTCTGTGATCCATTAGCTTTCCATTTAGCGGGTAGACTTACAGCAAGGCGTGCCACCGTTTCATCTAAAAACGGCACTCTCGCTTCAAGCCCGTACGCCATAGTAGAACGATCCACTTTTGCAAGAAATTGCGATGGTAGTTGAAGTGAGATGTCTGTTAATAGCATTTGCTGTACAGGATCTGCATCACTAAAGCGCGCGGCACAATGGCGATAGCTCAAGAATGGATCCGTGTTGGATGCAAGATGAGATTGGACGTCCCTATTAAGAAGCGCTGAGGGTGGATCTTGCAAGGTTTCAGTGGTTAATAGCAAAGCCATGCGCATCGCTGGATCCTCAGCGCCAACGGCATCTGCCATGCGCTCAAAGCGCCTCCCGATACTCCCAAAACCAGCACTTACCAAGGGTGTGAGTCTCTTTGGCCACATTCTCCAATAGGCAACATTGCGCAACATTGCATAACGTCGATAACCAGCAAACATCTCGTCACCGCCATCCCCCTGCAGCACTACCTTTATGCTGCCTCTCAACTGACGTGCTAACAAATACAATGGAATATTAGCTGCATCAGCAAAGGGTTCATCGTGGCTACGGACTAGCGCGAGAAGAACCTCTTCAAGATCAACGCCACTGACCTGAATTTCATGGTGATCAAGCGCCAAGTCCTTGGCAACCCTTCGAGCTTTTGGTAATTCGTTGATACCCCCATCAAAATCGAAGCACACTGAATAACTTGCAAGCGGCTTGTTCTGCACATGCATAGCAGCCGCGGCGATCGACGACGAATCAATGCCACCACTTAGGAAAAGACCTACTGGAACATCGGCCACCAACTGGCGCTTAACCGCAACATCAAGTGCATCTCGAACTGCAATGGCAGCTTCCTCTTCATTGCTGGCGAACCCATGTGGTTGTATCCATTCCTCTAACTGCCACCAAGGCTCTATCGTTAGCTTTCCTTTTTCAGCAACCAACCAGTGCCCAGGCAACAAGGAGTTGACTCCACGGTAAATAGTACGATCTTCATAAGCGTTGCCATACCAGAGATACTCTGCGAGAGCCTGATCATCAATGCTGTTGTCAATATCACCAGACGCAAACAATACTTTGATTTCTGAGCCAAATACGAGGCGGCTACCGTTCCGAGAAACAAACAAGGGCTTAACGCCAAAGCGGTCACGCATGAGAATGAGACGTTCTTGTGACGGATCCCAGAGGGCAAACGCAAAAATCCCCTCAAACCGTCGGAGTCCGGACAGGCCCCACTCTGCATAGGCATGCAGCATGACCTCTGTGTCGGAGTGCCCCTTGAAGGCACGGCCTAGTGACTTCAGCTCCTGCCTAAGTTCGGTAAAATTGTAGACCTCACCATTGAAGACAATGGTAGGACCATTTTCTCCTAAAGTCATGGGCTGAACCCCAGATGGCGAGAGATCGAGGATGCTGAGGCGGCGGTGCCCTAAAGCGATTCCGTTCCTTGAATAGACACCCTCAGCATCCGGGCCTCGATGCGCGATCATCGCCGTCATGCGGCAGACATATTCACCCAACACTCCGGATTGCTTGGAAATATCGTATATGCCGGCAAATCCGCACATGCTAAGGGGCCCCGTATGCCAAGGCTTTGCTAACAAGGCCAATCATTAGAACCGACCCTCCAGCACATCCTCGAATAATCGGACCATTGATTCGACTCGCTTCTCCATCCGAAACTCTTCCGCGCGGTTCCTGCCCGCATCAACGGCCTTGGCTGATTCAACCGGAGACCGATGCAAAGTCTTCAGAATGGCCTTACGCAGCGCATTTGGATCGTCTGGTGAAACTATCATCGATTCGGTCCCCAAAAGTATTTCCGGTATAGCTTCGGCATTACTTGCCACAACGGGCAATCCTGCTGCCATGGCTTCTACCAGGCATAGGCCGAACCCCTCCATTCGTGTCGGGTCCACCAGTACGTCGGCTGAAGCCATTATACGGGGAACATCGTTCCGGAATCCAAGGAACTGAACTCTTTCTCCCCAAAGATTTTTTGCAATCCGCAGCTTCATTTGCTGTAATATTTTTGCGGTTCCATTGACGTGCAAGTCAGGTAAGCCAACAAAAAATAAAAATAAATCTTCCTTCACTAAAATTGGGGCAAGGGCATTCAAGAGGGTATCAATTCCTTTATAGGCGGCGAGCCGTCCAACATAAATTACTATGCGCGCATCAGCATGTAACCCTTGTTCCATACGAACACCTAACCTGTCCGGGTTCGCCGAAAAGAACCTCATAGAGATCCCGTTGTAAATTTTTCGTATATGTTCGGCAGGTATCTTGGCGTATTTGCTCCAATGCTCAGCAGCAATATCTGAAATAGCATAATACCGGGCACCGTGATTGCGCTGGACTGAATATTTCAGGATATTATGTTGTATGGAGTTTTCTCGATCCGGGCTATATACTTGGTGCAACCCAACCACAAGCCGCGCTTTAGTGCCCAACGTTGCCCAAGAAGCCAAAATGGTCGGGCCAAGCAACGAGGTTTCCACGATGTCATATTGTTCCTCCACAATCAATCGCCGCAACTTCATAATTGCCAAGAACAAGCTCATAATTGGTGGTCTCATCCTCAAGCATAGAAAATGTATTGATGGTATTCCACATTTCAGGAAGGATTTAGTTGCCTCCGGCACTCCCGGAAGATCCTCGGCATACATGCTCAAGATATCAGCACGGATTCCGCCGTTGTTCAGGGCTTTCGCCAATTCAACAGCCAGCTGCTCAGCTCCGCCCAATTGATAAAACTGTGTGGTGAATATTAGAACCTTCATATACTCATAGAAACTTCAAGACAATCCAATCCAAATGGATAAAGAACATGGCGATTAGGAAAAGTACGAGTAAGTTGCGGTAGGATAGCCGGTCCCGAATGGCCGTTAGGTTAGGCACCATGGCTATCACTAAAAGAGACGGCAAAAAGGCACCTTGGTGCCGCGTTTCCAGAGAGGTGAAAGCAACGCTTAGGGTAAACCCGCAAATAATAAAAAGTAGAAACAGAAGCGGCATGGTGCGTAGCTTTTTCAATGTAGCGATCCGCCATACTGACAAGGCGAAAAGCGGGATGATAGCATACATGAACAACGCGTGAAATGATTTCAAAAGTTGGTAGGCCGCCCCTAGTTGTAACCCGACCCAGAAAGGAATAGGGTAGATAAACATGTATATAAAGCCAAAAATCAACCGGATAAGGACCGGTTGATTGACAATGAGCGTCATTCCAAGCGAATCCGTACCAGACTCCACTGAGGCCGAATCGCTATACCATTGGTTGCCAGAGAGCAGGGCCTTGACAAGGTCGCCCCCTGTCATTGAAATCAGGTAAAAACTCATGGGTAGGGCCAGCACAACTACCATGAGCAGAATCTTATTGCGGCTGCCACGGATTTTCGTGCTGAACACAGCGGCGGACAACCCGGCCATAAGCATTGCCAAGGGGATGAACACAAACTCCGCTCGCAGCAGTGCGAATGACATGAATGCGACCAATGAAGCTACTACCAATAGGAGTAAGTTGCATGCGCTTAGATCGTTCAGATAGCGAACCCAACAATAGGTAAGCAACGAGACTGCGAACAGGATCGATGCATCCCTGTTGTGAATTGCTGCGAACAGCCAAAACATACCGCATAGGGCAAACGTTATCGTAAATCGCCTTATGCGGTCTCTGTCCTGGCCGAACACTATCCCTATCATCTTAACGCCAGTAACAGCGGAAAGGGCAACCAGTGTAATGTTCCAGGTAACTCCTATATATCTGCCCTTCTCAAATCCGATGAACGAAAATACGTCGTAAAGGAACCGCCAAGCGACAATCGCGACCGAACCCTCGGATATGCCCAAAAAGTCTTTTATGCCTAGGCCGGAGAAATCATCGCTGGTAGACAGGTTGAAGAAGTGGGCAGCATCACCGCTTGAAACTTGTGATGGATCGTTAAAAAAAATCGCATATACAGCTGTGATCCCGGCCCAGAACCAACAAACCGAATAGACTAGCAGATATGCTCGGACCTCATCACGACCTCCAACGCCCTTCAAACTCAACAGAAGCATAAAGATCAAAAGGAAAAAAACACCAATAAAGATAGGCTGGATGGAGCCATAGGCTACGAAGTTCGATAGCATCGCAATGCCCAAAATCCATAGTGCCCAGAAAGTTATCGAAGAAACTGGCACCCGAACTATGGGTATTTTTGAAAACACCGATCTCGTGATGAAAGTTGTTTTAACTTCATTCATTACTATACTTCCAAAGACAGTAGGACAAGCGAGGGCATTCCTTCCCCGGGACTGTCACTTTTTTGCATACAATATTCACAGGCTAATTCTTTGAAGAATGGCGAAGGCTTAAAAGCTTTCACGACAAGGTTGTGACCTCCAAAATCCCCCTGTTCTGCACAACGTTCGGACTTTAATTTGCTAAAAGTCAATCATTCAACTAATCCCTTTACAACCTATTCTTCTCGACATCATTTTTTTCAGCGTCTCCAACTTTTTTACCTTATCAACCCCCATTGTTATCAGCATCACAAAGCCCAGTGCCCCGAGCGGATGGAATGGATCCAAAAGCCTTGGGATTGCAGGGAAGAAAAAGTTCTGAAAAACAATCCCGGCCAAACTAAAGACACAACAGGAAAACAAAATCGAGCCGGGTAAAGATGGAGCAAAAAAGAAAGGAACCACGCTAAAGATCAAAGCCACGACAAGAATAGTAAATGTCCAGTTGCTTATCACCCCATGGCTTACTACTAAGCGTGGAAACTGGAAGAGGATATCAGTGTAAAACCTTTCAGTTGGCGGTCCCTTGATCGTTGGGTCGAAGTCTATTTTAGCAACTGTACGCATGGCAGCACTTACTGCCGACGCAATAGCGTTTGTAGTTGCAATATTTACCTTTGCCACATTTAATAAGCTATCGTTCCAGGCCCAGTCTCCCCACGATTTCACGGAGTAGTATGAATTTCTTAAGACCATAGAGACATATGCCATCGGGCTGGTTTTAATTTTGAGTAGTGCAATCTCTAATAATACTGAATAATTGGGGTCGTTTCCACGAACGGCGGCCCTCGCCGTACGGACAATTTCCCCATTATTTAACACCTTATATACGAATTGCTCACGAGTTGCCCCCAAGCCGTTGGATGCTCGTATAAAAGGTTCAAGGGCCCTCTGCGTATTGCACAGGTCTGTATCATCATCCGATGGGCACACATTCGGAATAGGCAAATCAAAAACAAGGGCTGTCAACACCCCACCAAGTTGAGATGGAACTCTGCCGTGCCAAAATATTGTAAATGAAAAGTGTGCCGTTGCCAACAGCGCTATTCCTATCGTAACGACAGCAATTCGCCTCCATGAAAATATTGCTCTATTCATCATCATAATGACCATTACAGGGGCGATGAAGGCGAACGCTGGGCGCATCGAAAAGGCCATCATCCCAAAGAACACGAATATTGCAAGCCAGCCCCATGCCCCGCGGCTTTGCCTTTTAATACTTACATACATATTCGCATAGGCGCCAATGCATGCCATGAGAAAAGCAGTCGATATACCATCTGTCAGGAAAAAATTGAACCACTGTGTCAGCGAACTCATTGACCAAATAGTGGGAAGCACGAGAAGCGCCAGCAGGGGACGTCCAGATCGGAGCAAAGCCTTTGCAATGAGCCAGCCTCCCGCACAATAGATAGCAATGACGACGTAACGCAAGAGTACGATCCGAGTGCTGCCTAATGCTACTTCGAGTTCTATTAAAGCGCGAGCCAGTAGTGAAAAGGTTGCGGGAACAATACTACTTACTGACAAATAGAGGACCGAATCCGGTGAAAAATACATACTGCCCGGCATGAGGGCATCGTAAGCAAAAGCATAAACAGCACACTGAACAACAAGGACGCATCCACAATGACTTTTTATAAATCCACCAACCAGAAGGGCCTTATTGTATATATATGCCCGGATACTCTGCATAGACAGCGCCCATATTGACACCAGCGCTATCACCACAGCACATATAAACTTAATTATTACAAATATGTTCATATTATTTACGAGTATCCTACCCTTTTAGTTTAGAATGAAGCGCATCATTTTTTAAATCTGTGCCTCGGGTTATCGCGTTATCGTGTTTCATTTTTTTCCACTGTGATTCTATCTCATGGCGCAGAAGACCTGTTTCCTGAATCAATAGGCGGTTATCCATTTCCAATTTATGAATTTTGATAGTTAGACGATGCACAAAAAGAAAAAGAATTATGAACAGCGCCCCAAACATGATAACAAAAGGGAATGCCACCCCGGCAAGATCAGCAATCCAATATGCAAAACTCGGCCAAAAAGTGAATATGGCTGGCACAAAAGCAACCATGGAAAGCATTATTAAATCATAAAAATCCAGCTGTTGCCGGGCTGTCTTGATCGCAATAAAGATCATGTAAACTAATGCAACGGAGGCTACGAGTACGTAAGTTTTAGTATTTACAATATACATAATAGTCACCCCTCATAATAGAGACCTCCTCTTCAACCGAGAGAGCAGAATATAGCCTAAAACTCGGAGAATATATGCAAGCGGTTTAATACCGACAATTGACCCTTGCCCCTTTTGCCTAGCACGCATTTTGATAGGGGTATCTCGCACTGACATGCCAGCTCTCAAAGCCCACGCGAGTGAAATAGGTTCAGGAAAATCGTACGGATACTGGCGTGCAAAAAATTGGATTGCCCGTCGATTCATGAGGCGCATCCCACTGGTTGGATCAGAAATTTGGCAGTTGGGGAACAAAATTTTTAATGTGCGAGCAATTATTTGCCCTCCAAATCGTCTTAGCCAAGTAGATCGAAAAGAGTCATTGGTCAGGAAACGGCTACCAATAACTATCTCTGCCGGATCTTTGCCATATGCAGCCAGCAGCTTGGATATTTGACCGGGGGGATGTTGACCATCTCCATCAATCTGCACACAGAAATCAAAATCGTGACGATCAGCATACTTGAATCCTGTCTGCACCGCACCACCAATACCAAGATTTCGAAGGAGGTGAACTGTGGGCGATAGAGGCTGTGCTATTTTAAAGGTGTCGTCAAGTGACCCATCATCGACGACTATAACTTCAAAATCATGGCAAAGATCGTCTATTTCCTTTAACAATGCGGAGATAGACCCCTGTTCATTATAGCATGGAATGATGAGGAGAACACGCGGTAAGCTCATAGATTATGAGCCCTTAGCTGAGATATTTTAAGTCTGGTGATGCCCCAGTAAATGTAAGCGATGCGGCGTGGAAGATTTTCCATTTTCGTCTGTGGAATACCCCAAAGTGCACGCACTCCTTGGGCCCACAGATCGAATCCAGACTTGAGTTTCTCAATAAAGAACGTCCGAATTAAGGCTTTACGTCGACGCTCGTAAGTCTCGTAATCTACTCTACCCCTGGGTGAAAAGCTGGGTAGAGCGTTATGGTTATGAAGCAATATTTCATTTCGGGAATAAAGCTTGCTGCCGGCAAATGGCGCTATCATGAATATAGCTACTTCATCTAAACCACTATGTACCATTTTTATCAAGTAGTCCCGAGAACGCTTAAAATCATGCTCATGCTCATTAGGATGTCCGACCAAAAAGCAAGCTTGGGTGCGAATACCATAAGACCTGCATGTTTTAACGAGGTCAATCCCATGTCGGTAATTAAATTTTTTCCCGATTATTTGCATCAATTCTTTACTGCCTGATTCCGGGCTGATCGATAAATATCGACAACCAGCACGAGCATATAGCGGTATTTTGTCAATATGCAATGTTTCTGCTTTAGTACCACTGACAAAGTAGAAACGTATTCCTGCCTGTTTGGAAATCAGAAGCTCACAGATTTCCTCCCAGCGCTGATGTTGGATTGTTGGATTAAGATCCTCCACTTGAAAATCCAGAATGCCGTACCGATCACGCAGGGTAATAATTTCTTCCACGACATCAGCGGGAGAATTTCCACACCACTGACGGTTGTTTGTTTCAGGAACCACACAGAAGTCACATGGATATGGACAACCGCGTGAAGTAAGAACCGGCAGAAAGCGTCGGGTTTTGGGACCGTGTGAATACGGAAGCCTCCAATACCCCTCCAAGTTAAAAAGATGCCACGCAGGAATGGGATATTTCCACCCTTTAACTATAGATCTGACAGGAACCGGATCTGAATGGACTGTGAGCAGATTGGATGGTGCCTTGCCTTTACAACTATTAGAGAGAAATATCTTGATCTTTTCCCAGTTGTAATAAGGCTCGCCACAAATTAACGCATCAACTCCAGCATTAATAAAAGAGGATGCAACCCTTTGTATTGAATATCCAGTAACAGCCTGGGAATTTTCGAGAACAGCTATCGGAACGGTTGGGAATATTGTCTTAATCTCCCGCACACTATTCAAGAGCTCCCCATGAGACATATAGGAGATCGCAAACAGAATAAAACAATCGGTACTTTTAACTTCCTCATTGTTCAATAATTGCGAGAGAGGAACACCCTGCAAGTAATGATCTCCAGCATCGAATAAAACTGACGGATCTGTACCGAACTGGTCCACCATATAAACTTGATCACAACTCTCAAGGATAAAAGACGCCAAGGTCGCAAGCTCGACCGGCAAATATGGGACTCCAGATCCAAGAAAGTCACCTTTCTGTATCGCAAGTCGCGGTGAAATAAGGGTGAAATGCATAATTAATCTAAAACTGGATAATGATTAGTGCGCTCTCGCTCTTTAACCCAATCACCATCTATGCCTTGCCCGAGCCAACGGGCGAAGCCATATCCTATATCCATGGCATCGAGCGTACCGATATAGTTGAATGCTCCCTGTCTGCCAATGGTACGGAAGTTTTTCATGCCATCAAGATGCCGCAAAATATCAGTCAACCCTTCCTCGAAACCTGGTTTAAATACCGGATAACTCTTTGGCAACCTGATTACATAGTGATCAAGGATATTGAAGTCTCGATACCCCATATCATGCAAACCCTTTTGCGCTTCAGCCACCAAATCATCATCTGAATGATTCGAGAGCTGCCTGTGTTGGCTGTTCATGATTTCGCAGCAAACAATAGTCCCTGAAGGAGACATGTCTGAATCGAAGGATTCCTGTTCGCTCAATCTATGGAATATGATCTCCGGATCCGGGACAAAAACCCACGACTCCCTGATCAGGCTATTCACATCAATATAAAAAAAAACGAGGAATAAATCATTTAAAGCGATCACCCGACCAGCCAAATCTGGCATGTAACCCGGCAGGGCGTCTGAGAGTAGTTGTACTGTCAGAGCCAGTGGCAATGTCGAGACAACAAAATCGTCCGGGTTAATATCGAAAGTCTTTGCTTTTCCGTTACTTTTACATTGGATACTTGTCACACGGGTGTCATCTGCCTTAATTTCTGTGACAGAATGGTTAATAAGAAATTCTCCCTGATCTTTAGCTTTCCTTGCTATCGCATCCCAAATCCGTCCCAACCCCCCTTTAGGGTAACGAAAAGTTAACGCCTCAAAATTACTGCTTTTCCTAAGCCTCAGCATACGCGCCAATGTTTCGGTCAGTGATGGCGTCTGCACTCGCCCACGAGACAACTTAACATCAAGGCCCGCGGGTTCCCCCCAAAGCTTCAATGCGATAGGCTTGAATAGCCTCTGGTATAAATCATCCCCAACCCGATGGACCAAATCCTCTTCAAATGTTTGGGGTGTTTTCGAAGAAACGATACTTGTCATTCGAGCCCGTGCATAGCCAAAAACCATTCTATAAAAAGCCGAAAGACCAAACACCCCAATCAATGAAAACGGGGAGGGCGGATAAGGGAGATAATGTCCCTTCATGTAGATGGCACTGACTTTGTCACGTGTGAGCCAATCGGAGGGTGGTAAAAGTTTTTCTATACGGGATACCAGGTCACTATCCAGAGAAAAAATCTTGTGCGGCCCAAGATCATGATCACCAACATTCTCCCAGTGCATTGTCTGGGCCAATCCACCCAACCTTGGGCCACTATCAATCAACTTGAACTTAAAATCACCTGCATCAACAAGGCCGTCGATCAATGCCATCCCGGCAGGGCCACCGCCTAGAATATAAACAGTCATATATACCTTGCAATTGCCGTCGTCTGGCTTGCATAATAGGGAACTGGAAACCGTTGAATAAATTGTGGAGTAAGTTTAGTAATAATTGATGTCAACGGAATCTTGTAATGAACAGCCATCCGTTCAAGGTAACCGAACTCCAGCGTTTGCCAATAGCGCCGAAAGTGTAAGACTTCAAGCCCGCTTCGTCTGCAAATATCGTGGATTGTCGATTTGGAAAAATGATGCAGGTGCACTGAAAGAATCCACCAGAACTTCTTTCCAGCCACCTTTGACTGCCATGTGCCAATATCGGGAAAATTAATGAGGAGTACACCATTTGGTTTTAGTAGATTACGTATTTCGATAAGTGCAGCCTTTGGATCTGGAAGGTGTTCAATAACATCCCAGAGGCTCACCATATCGAAGCTATGCGCTTCAAAATCATGGTTCTCTATGGTGCCCTGCTCGATCTTTAACCCACGAGACTTGCCACGTTCGACAAGATCCTTTGAAGGTTCCATGCCGTAAGCATCAAACCCGAACTCATTAGCAGCATCCAAGAAAGCCCCACCTGCTGTCCCAATATCAAGGACCCTGGCGCCAGGCAAAGGAAGATGTTTTGCATTCTTCTTTAGTGCCCTATAGAAGCTCAAGACACGCATTCGATACTGGCTGTCATGGACAGCCTCCTCAGATGTCATGTATCCTTTAACAATGACTTCCGCAGGATAGCGTGGGTTTTCGTAAATCATACCACAATCCGAGCAAGTCACTAAACGCTGGGTGCCGCGTATACCTGATGCCGCTCCGTACAGGACCGCAGGATTGCTTTCATTGATTACTGGTTCCAAAAATACATCATACCGACTGGAACCGCAATTTGAACAATTTACATTATTTTTTGTGTGAGTATCCATTAAAAATAGCCTCTCGCACAGCCATAAATTTGAAGAAGCACACGGCCTCCTAATACCTGCACTAAATCTACTGAATTTAATTAGATTTTATAATTGGCTAATTGGGCATCCTTGTAGAACATCTTAACCGTATCTAGAGAATAATCATCTAAATCATAACCCACCAAAGATAGTTTCTTCAAAAGATCATTCGTAACAGTAATTACCTGACAACCAATCGCGTCCGCCTGAAAGATATTAAGCAACTCGCGAGGACTGGCCCAGATCAGCTCAGAAGAGGGCGCTACTTTCAGCATTTCCACAGCAGCAGCCATCATCGGCAAAGGATCACGCCCCGTATCAGCAATGCGACCGGCAAATACGGAAACATAGCTGGGAATCATAGGATCGAGAACTGCCACCACATCGCGTACCTGCTCAAGCGTCATCAACGCCGTGACATTCACTTTAACCTTTTGAGATACTAGCTTTTTAACCAGTGAATAACAGGGTTCGCGTCTGGTATTGGTGACAGGAATCTTGACATAGACGTTGGCCCCCCACCCTGCAATCTCTAACGCTTGCCTCTCCATTTCTTTGAAGTCGTCAGAAAATACTTCAAAAGAGATTGGACAATCAGTAATTACAGCAAGGATATCTTTAGCAAAAGCCCTGTAATCCGTAATTCCCGCCTTGCGCATTAATGTAGGGTTTGTCGTCATACCCTTGATATAGGGTTTGTCATGCATCTCAAAAATCCCAGCCTTATCCGCACCATCGGCAAAGATCTTCACTCTTAATTTCTCAATTCTATTCATGTCTAAACTCCCTCTAAAATTGTATTTGCAGCTTCATTTATCGAAGAAACACGAAAATCAAACAGTTGCGGGCGCTTTTCATCATAGCCATAATCAATAAATATCGTCTTGCATCCAGCGGCAATGCCCGCTTCTACATCACGCCAGCGGTCACCTACCATGAAACTGGCAGCCAGATCAACATCAAATTCCTTCGCCCCAGAGAACAGCATCCCGGGCCGGGGCTTCCGGCAGTTACATCCATCAATGCTGTCATGGTAACACATAATGAAGCGATCTATCGGCAGATGCTCTGCCAAATGAGAATTAATCGCCTCGACCGTTGTCCTTGGTGTCCTGCATCTTGCCACATCCGGCTGATTCGACACGACAATCAAAAAATATCCTGCCTCTTTCAAGCGCTGTAAAGCACTAACTACACCGGGCAAAATCTCCACTTCAGCAACACTGTCGGGCGGATAAGGCTTGCCCTCGCGCACCACCGCACGGTTGAGTACGCCATCTCGATCCAGAAAAACCGCCCTACGTTTTATCCTGTCCACTATTCCTATCTAACCGTCGACTCCCATTTGGTCTGATTGGACTTCAGCTTTGGATGCGACACGAGTAAATGCCAGATAATTGCCTGAAACGCCTCGGAATGTGGCGTCACTGTATCTGGGTTGACCGTTGGAACGATCACACAAGCATCCGCTACCTGAGCCGTATATCCACCATCCCGACCGACAACACCCGTAATTTGGGCACCCACAGCTTTGGCATATTGCAATGCCATTACCAGATTCGGACTCACATTCTTTTCAAGGTTACCTCCGCCAACGGAAAAGATAAACACCGCATCTTTGGCGGAGAGCTTGCTTGTTTTTAACCACTCGACAAAGACCGTTGCCCAACCTTCATCGTTGGTGCGAGCCGTCAATTCTGAAACATTGTCTGTCGGCGCGTAGGACTCTATCCCGACAATCTTACGAAAATCATTCACCGCATGGGAGCAGTTTCCTGCGCTTCCCCCTACACCTAGAAAAAATACTCTCCCATCTCCCTGCTTGACAACTGCAAGCAAATCCACCATCTTTTCAATGGCGATTACATCCACCTTGTTCAGGATATCGATTGTCTCCCTCACATGCTGCTGCACGTAACTCATAAATTACCTTCCTTTTTGAAATACTCTATGGTTTCTTCCAGTCCTTTATGGGAGCCAATTTCATAAAATCGTTCAAAGACCTCGTAGCCCGCCAACAACCCCCGAATCGAAAGATCGTGATAAATATCCGCCAAATCACAGGGCTTATTGACAGGGATATCCTCTAGAACCGAAGCAGACAAAATTCCAAGTCCATAGTCTATAAATGACATTTCCGGCAGTGGCCCATGCTTGTTGTATTCCACCAATTCGCCTTCACAGAACAAGACGTTGCTTTTGTCCCATCGGTTCTCATTCTTTAGTACCGTCATCAACGCTGGCTTGGCGCGTGTGAGGAACTCCTGCTCCACTGCCCAAAAATCAATTGGTAGATAAGAATCTCCATAAAAAACAAAAAACTGCTCGCCCAAAAGCGGCAAGGCTTGCCTCAAGGCACCACCCGTACCCAACAAGCGAGGGCCATCCCATGAATAACAGACCTCCAAGTCAAAGGCTGAACCATCACCCACAACCGCCTCCACTTGCTCACCCAGATAGCCCAGGCACAGCACCACGCGAGTAATCCCTTGTCGCTTCAAATAATCCAGTTGCCGGGCCACAAAGGGTCTACCCACCACATCGATCAGTGACTTAGGAATTTTTTGGGTAATCGGGCGCAAACGTGTCGCAAGGCCACCTGCCACAATAGCCACCGGCAAACTCATGAAAGAACCACCTTGGTTCCCTCAAAATCGTAACTAAAGCGTACTTCTTCCAGCCCAGCCTTTCTCATGGCATGACGCAGTTTGTTCCGGTCAGTCGCATAGAACATCAGAAACCCGCCTCCTCCTGCCCCCACCAGCTTGCCGCCGATTGAGCCATTCTTAATACCAAGATTGTACCATTCATCAATTTTAGGATTGCTCATACCACCCGAACGCGCTTTCTTATGCTCCCAGTGTTCATGCAACAGCTCACCAAACTTTATAGTATCACCATCCTCCAGAGCGTTTTTGCATCGGATACCGAGTTCCTTTACAAAATGCAGATTTTCCAGCATTTTGTCATCGCAGCTATTGGTGCGTGTGTTTTGATCTTTTAGAATTGTACCGGCCTTGCGTGTATAGCCGGTAAAAAACAGAAGTATATTGTCTTCCAGATCATAAACTGTATCTACAGATGCTTTGAGTGGTACAGCTGTAACAGTATCATCCTTGTGAAACGTAAAACATGTTAAACCACCGTATGCTGCAATATACTGATCCTGTTTACCCACGGGTTCGCCCAACCTGTCAATTTCAATATGGCAGGCTAATTCGGCTAACTCACGTGGGTGAATAAGCCATCGGCGATGTGCATACAAAGCTTCTAATAATGCAGTAGTAAAACTTCCGGATGATCCCAATCCGGTTCCTGCAGGAATATCAGCTAAAGTAGTAATTTCTATCTGCGGTGTTTGCAACTTCTGCATAAGAAGGGCTTCCCGGATGATTCTATGCTTTATATCTTCAACAGAGAGAACTTGTTCAAGCTCAGAGTATTTAAGATAAATACCTTCTTTAAAGGGACGTATTACTGTAACATAGACATATTTATTGATGGCTGCGGCAATCAAAAAACCTTCATGGTTTCTATAGTAAGAAGGCAGATCTGTTCCACCGCCTCCCAAGGTAATGCGTAAGGGACTACGCGCAATAATCATAGCCGGACTCCTTATAAATCCCTTCAACAACCTTTAACGCCTGATAGGCATCTGTTAAACCTGTTGATGGTTCACGGTTCAGTTGAATGTCCTCATAAAATTCTGCCAACTCTACTGCCCAAGAGTCATCACCCATTGGGTATTCCCAGGTCGTCGTCTCAGGCGGCCCCATCTCAGGCAACATCTTGTAATAGGTAAGTCGCTCAACCCCATAACTGCCACCCAAACCGGAAATTTCCAGCTTGGCATCACGTCCGTATATCTCCATGGAAAACATGTTCTTCCACTCGGTGCAACTCGCATGTAAAAACGCCACCTGCCGCTTCGCTGTCTTCAGCAACATAAAGCCATTATCGTCAACCGGCATATCCCAGTAATAGGTATGAGCAAACCCCTGAATCTCAGCAAAATCACCCAAAAACCAGCGGGAAAGATCTATCAGATGCGGACCTTGGTCCATCAATTCTCCACCCCCGCAAAGCTCCGGATTGGCACGCCATTCCTTGTCATAACCAATCCGCCCTCCATGGCCATATCGCGCCCTGATGAACATCAAATCGCCCAAAGCACCGGCTTTAAACAATTCCCATGCCTTGCGGAAGGCCCGGTGATACCGGTGATTAAAACCCACATGAACCTTCACTCCATGTCGCTTAGCCGCAACTATCACAGGTTCCAACTCCGCTGGATTGCGTGCTGCTGGTTTCTCTACCAGCACATGCTTGCCAGCCTCAATCGCCGCTTGCGTTATTGCTGCAAGCGAATCATGCCGCGTAGCAATGATAACGATATCTATCGCCGGTAGATCCAGGAGTCTACGCCAATCACTAAACACTTTGGCTTTCCCGCCGGATAGTACTTCTGCGCAGCTCTGATTGATATCTGCACAGGCAATCAACCGCCCTTCACCCAAAGCATTGGCCCGCTTCCTACCGATCAGGCCACAGCCGATAATTCCAATACCGTAACTCATTTGTCACCCCAAGAAACACCACGATCCCGGCCAGCGATACGCCGCAACGTATAAATATCGCTTTTATACAATTCATCCTTATGTTCAGGCCAATTCTCCCATTTATCCCACACAGCACTGATCAGCTTGCCCGTTATACCATTGCTGGCATCGGAAGCCAGAAATACGGCAAGTTCCGCGCCTCGATCAAAGCCGGTTCCCCCCGATTCTTTCTGCTGGACCGCCTTATCGAAAAATGCTTGCCCAACCTTATCCGGGCCAGCTGCAAGCACTTCGTCAAGCATTCGGGAATTTAAGGCGCCGGGAGCAATCGCGTTCACATCAATGCTGAAATCGCGGACTTCCTCTGCAAGCGTCTCAGAAAAACGTACGATTGCGGCTTTAGAGGCAGCATAGGCGCTAATATTCGGCATCGGATTTGTGGCTCCACCACCGGAAAGCTGAATGATCTTACCTTTCTTCTGTTCCTTCATGGTTGGCAATACTGCGCGGCACATCAATATCGAGCCGAACAGATTGATCTCGATTGCCCTGATCCACTGCGCCCAATCGACCTCTTCGATTGGACCCATCGCGCCGTAAACACCTGCATTATTGACCAGAATGTCGATTCGGCCGAAGCGCTGCATAGTGGCCTTGAGCAATTGCTCAACACTCTTTATATCTGATACATCTGCCGGTATCACCTCAATGACCTGCCCGGGCGCCAATTCGGCGGAAAGTTCTCTCTTTGCCCTTGTCAGAAGATCATTATTCCGTGCGCACATGACAAGCGAGGCGCCAGCATTCACATATTTATGCGAAATCGCTAGACCAAGCCCCTGATTAGCACCAGTTATGATCGCCACCTTTCCGTTAAGTAAAAACGACATCACACCAATCCTTTAATCGAAGGGGTTCCAACAGCAACGTAACAAATCGTCGCGACTGTTCCCAAAGATGACAGGAAACGATTCGGGTCAAGCACCACCAAACCTGGAGCCGCTTTGACGACATGATCCTTAGGAATATTTTTATATTCAGGCCACTCCGTTCCTACCAGTAGAACCTGAGCCCCCTCCAGCGCCCCCAACGCCGCATCGAAACGTTGAACAAGACCATACCATTCTGGCGGCAGCTCTTTCACGACAGGGTCATGCACCCTCACCTTTGCACCTTGCCCAATCAGCCAATCACATAATTCAACTGCCAATGATCTACGCAGGGTATCAGTATCAGGTTTGTACGTAAGCCCCCATACAGCGATAGCCACACCATCCAATCTTGGCAAAAGTCTTTTTAGCTTGCGGCGCACCCAAGACTTGTGAAGATCGTTGCTCGTCTTCACAGATTCCAGCAAAGGAATGGCGATCTGATGCTCCTGACTGACCTCTTTCAGAAACTCGATGTCGCGCGCCAGCGTACCACCTGCAAAAGGACCTCCTGGTGACAGATAAGCCTTATGGCCAATCCGCTGCTCCGACTTTAGACCACGCTCCACCTCCTTCGCGTCAGCACCAATCGCTTCGCAAATAGTGGCTATTTCATTAGCAAAAACAACCGAGGTCGCCAAAAACGCATTGATTGCGTGCTTGGTCATTTCCGCCGACTCAACCGACATCCACTCGATCCTGTCGGTTATCGGCGCCAGCAATTGCCCGATGCGCTTTCTATCACTATCAATTCGCACCCCAACAACAACACGGTCAGGTTTTAGAAATACGTCCAAAGCCTTGCCCAGCCTCAGATTCTCTGGTGAGTAAGCAACGCTTAATGCCTTGTCAGGGCAGAGCTTGTCGGCAATCGCTTCCATCCTTCGAATAGAACCTACCGGCATCTGTGAAGACACAAGCACCGTTGAATTGATAGATAGAAAGGGCAGCACCTTCTCAACTTGAGCAACAACAAAATCGACATCCGCCACATCATCTTCATCGACTGGTGTATCATAGGCAATCCAGAGAAGTTCGATGTCGCTCGGGAGCTCATCAGGGTTTGCCACAAATTCCAACCGCTCGGAATCCACACCAGCCCTAATCATCTCCTCCAACCCTGGCTCGAAAATGGGGGGCTCGCCTACCCGAAGTCCACGGATTACATCCTCATCAAAATCGAGACCGACAACCTTATGCCCTACCGAAGCAAGACATCCAGCCGTGACAGAACCGAGGTGCCAGAGACCCTGAACACAAACTTTCATTACCGCGCCTCCAACACCCACTCGTTGCTTTTCAAAAACTCCACAGTTTTAACTACCCCCTCACTAATGGAAGCTTTCGGCACCCACCCCAAAGAACGAATCTTTTGGGTATCAAGAAAGATAAAGGGGTTATCACCAATCCAGCCACGATCCCCTCCTGTGTACTCCAGGCTGGGCTGTACCTCCAATGTCTGGCTAATCCAATTGATGGAGTCATTAACCTCGCAATATCCATCCACTCCCAAGTTGAAAATATTAACCTTGTCGTTCGCCTTCTCAACGGCAAGCTGAATTCCATCAAGGCAATCCTGAATATAAAGATAAGATTTACGCTGCTTCCCATTGCCCAGAACCCGCAGTTTTGCGGGATCAGTTTTCAATTGCTTGTAGAAATCGAAGACATGACCATGGGTATAGCGTTCACCTAAGATGGAGACAAAGCGAAAAATCCAGGACTGCAAATCAAACCCTTCGCAATACGCAGCAATCAACCCTTCACACGCGACTTTCGAAGCACCATAAAGAGATGTCTGTACAGGAAACGGCGCATCCTCCGGAGTGGGAATAACCGCAGCCTCACCGTAGACAGATCCGGTAGAAGAAAACACGATCTGCTTAATGTTATTCGCCCGCATAGCCTCCAGCACGTTGTAAGTGGCGAGGGTGTTCTGCTCCAAATCTCTCCGTGGATGTTCCGTGCCGAGGCGAACATCCGCATTGGCGGAAAAATGGAAAACCATGTCGCCCCCGAAAAACGCCTGGGTCAAGAACGGAAGATCAAGCAGATCCCCTTCTATTAAGCGGAATAAAGGGTTCTTCAAGGCTCCTTCGAGAAACTGATGTTGGCCCGTGGAAAAGTTGTCAATCCCGGCGACACGGCACCCTTGGGCAATAAGCCTGTCTACCAGACTACTGCCAATAAACCCGGCACAGCCGGTTACTATACAGACCATTATTTCACCTCTTTAAACACTTCTCCAAGAACCATCCGGGAGCAGATTTGATTAGTCTTGAACATAAATATGCATAAGTGAACAACGTGACATACCACCACTTAAATCCAACTTTCTTAAACAACCTTATTCCGTAAAATGTTCTAAATAAAGCCAATTTGGCTGTTTGATTAATCCCTCTCGTTATGCTGATATTTGCGTTATGTGCCTTTCTGTACCTGACATAAGGCTCCGGTAACATATAAAAGCAAACGCCGCCCACATACCAGCGATATAGCCAGTCAAAATCTGCAGCATACTCGCATTGCCACCGCCACATCCCATGAGCCGCAAGGACTTCCTTCCTGAACATTAAGCACGGATTTCTAACAGGTGGCGCGGCATTGAGCACATTCTTTTCGACGGTAGTCTCAACAAGATTGTTAAAATCATCATTAAACTCATAGCAATTACAGCCAACAGCCCCTACAGCTGGGTTGGTCAGCAAATAGTTCGCCTGTGCTTCAATACGCCCAGGCATCGATATATCATCAGGGTCATTGATCGCGATATAGTTTCCGTTACAATTCAGGAATCCGATGTTATACGTTATCGCGGGATACTTGACATAGGAATCGCAATAGATTTTCTTTATTCTTGAATCTCGCTCAGCATAGGAATCTATCAGCAATCTTGAGCCATCAGAAGAAAAGGCATCCACAACCACTATCTCGATATGGCGGTATGTTTGTGCTAAGAGTGCATCGAGACAACTTTCCAGATATTGTTCGTTATTATAGTTGTTGACGACGATAGAGACTAATGGATGGTCTAAATCATGAGTCAGTTGAGATTCAGAAACACTCATCGAAAATCCTCAAGGTTATGATAGAGTCGCCAAGACTGTGGACAACCAGGCTTTTATTGGTATAAAAATATTCGCCAGAGCCGTGCTCTAAAATAGTCTCAAGTGACTGACATGTAACGAGCACTTTCCCGTTCTCAACCAGGATATGGACAACCGGCGCTCTGCTAATTCTCCCTCTATGACTGAAATATGTGCAGTCATACATTTCATCATTTCGTAAACGCACACGGAAACTTATCTGAGGCGTTTTCTTTGCATCGTGGGTTTGTTCAAGTCGAGGTTGGAATGGATAAAGGCCCCTTTTGATAAGGCTTTCCCCGTAAGGTCCGTTATCGTCATCGAAATTGGCATACAACTCCGCTGCCAGAATCCCAAATTTCCAAGAGCGCTGAAAGCAGTCCATATCTAGCCAACTTTTTTCGATATTAAAGGGACTATCCGGTGGATACAAACAAAAACATATGCCACAATTACTAACGAGGCTGTTTATTACTTTTGCCACTCTTCTATTCCCTGGATAAGGGTACAATCGGGACAACAGTGCGGTAGCAGTTTTGCTATAAAATTTAAAACGCGTGTTGCATGATGTCATTATTGATTTTAGATAATCAACTGAGGATATGCTCACAAGGGAAAAGGGGTAGTATCCCGGTGATATCTTGCCAATCAGAGCATTTTGAGCTTTTGAATAATCAAACACATGCAGGGTCACTCCCCTTTCTGGATTCAAGGGCAAGAGATTTTCTGTCCCCAGGGCCGATGCCTTGAACCATGAATAACACAGATAGTCCAGGCCCTGTTTGTCAAAATCAATTAGCACAGACTCAAGGTGGTCTCTTGTTGACACAAGCTTGTGGTCCTCAAAATATATGAAAATAGAGCGACTTTTTATATTGCCCAGCATATTCAGCGTGGCATCTACCCAGTCGTCTTCCCGCAGATCCTGATAGGTCGACAACGACTCACTAGTATCAAAAAATTCCTTTACAACCTCAAGACACTTATCGCTGTAAGCGCCGCGAAACTTTATGTGGCATTCGTTAAATAGTCCGCACAAATCACCCAAAGTAACTTTGAAGAGATTGAACTTCTCTTCGTTCTCTATTCTTATGTTAATTAATAGTGCAGGCATACAACGTTAGGATTCCAAGGGAGTCAATGGTGAGTATTCTCCGTAATAAATCCCAGAATTATCAAAGACGGCTAACATTGGCGCTGGCATTATTTTTCCTTGAGGAACCTTCAAACAAGTTGTTAATTACAGTTTCCATATAGCCCCTGTATTAAAAAGAAGTTTAAGCAAGGATAAAGCGATTTACTGCCTCTTCGAGTTTTGTTATTACAGAATAAAATTTCTGTACGGCATAATAGCGAATCAAATCCGAGTAGATTCCATGCGGATTTAACAAGTTTAGATGATCGCCAAACACAACTAATTGCGATTGGCCATTATCAAACGCCGATAACCAGCGATGAGTAGGGGACAGTACAAAAACATTCTTTCCAATTGAGCGAAGTGCGTCCACGAATTCTGGTAGACTAAACCCACCTATAGGCACACTGTGAGTGTGAAAATTCGTAATAAAGTACCCATTCTTCGCCGTAGAGATAAAATTAGCAAAATAAATTTCCTGTAGCTCCCTATCCATTTCCGAATACGCACCGTTTGAAATAACTAAATCAATTTGATCTTTTACGTAATTTATGTCGCTCACTATTTCTACATTTTGATCATAACCAAAAAAATTAAGATACCGTCGAATTAGACCTATTGACGTTGGAAGATCAAGTATCAAATAGGATTTAGGCGGTGCCCCAATCACAACCCCAAAATCATAAATTATTTTACACTCGCCGCCATATCCGCCACCAATGTCTACTATATTTCCACCTAAGGCATTCAAGCCAAATAGGTTTAAAAGGTTAATAGTATTGTTACAATATCTGGCTGTGGTGGGACTAATGTTAAAAATCTTCCCGTTTACATGCCCTTTCAATATACGGGGTGGTACAAAAATCTCCGACCTTTCAATTAGATCTAACGCATCAATAAAAAAAGAGTCTCTCTTGAGTCTTAATAATAAGTGCGCACCCCCAGCAATGCTTGTGCCCTCAATAACCCTTTGAAAGATTGGCAAGGTTCTAAAGTTCCTAAATATGGTATCAGGCGCTTCGGCGAGGTATTTGGTAATTTCCACCCATTCATAAATTTGTGATGTAGCAGATTTCATATTTCATATCCATTCCGGAAAAATGTGTTTAATACGCTCCGCCATTTCCTTGTGGGTCAGCGCCCAACTACTCCCAAAACACCACATTGGGATTGATTTTATCGACAATGTCTTCCTTGACTTCCTCGTTGTAAACCCCTGCCCTGAGAATGACGGCTGCTTTTTTTACATCTTTCAGAATCTTCGGTGATTGCACCATGAGGGATGTACCGTAAAGACGCTTCCCCTGTTTATTTATATCATTATCCAGGATACATTCAATTTTACTTTCATCCAGTCCAAAACAGATCAGGTATTGGGAAAAGACATGTCCGCCAAACAAATAGACAGGACTATCGTGGCAATCCATATGCCTGTTAATTTCATCGATTTCATCAAGATGATTACTGATAAACTGTTCATAAATACCTCGATTAGCAGCATATGCCATTGGGGTATATCTTAGATATTTGTTCCCAGTTTTTCTGGTAGCATAAAAAATTGAATGATTATCGTGATAGTATTGCTTTTCTATGATGCTAAATCCATTTTTTGCCAATAGATAATCAACAAACATTTCTGTGAGAAAAACTGTATGTTCAAAATTAATACAGTTTGTATAGCCCATTTCAAGCATCACTTGCATTCTTGGAACAGAAAAAATATGCAATCCGCCTTCATCAAGAAACCCGCTTATATTCGAAATGAATTCATCTGGTTCATAAACATGTTCGAATACATGCGAATGGACTACTGCATCGATATTACCATCAAACCGAAACTTGTCATCAAAAAAACCCTTGATGACTTTTATGTCAATATCCTCATGCAAATTCGGATTCGGCTCCAGCATGGTCCAGTTCACATCATCAACTGATGACATATACTCTTTTGCTAATAAGCCATGAGCGCCACCAATCTCCAATATATTTCCGCACTGATATCCAGCAATAAATTTTGCGAACTCTTTATGGTGCTCTTGCCAAAGACTACCTACAGAACCTGCATGCTGTTCTTGATATAGTATATCCAGTGGCAACAAGGGGTTTAGTTGTATTGACCCGGTACTCTTGCTGATCCACCAATTCATGTCAGTCTTGAGATCTTCTTCAGGCGGCTGATCCACACATCCCATGAAAACAGGAAAGTCCTTAAACGAATAGAGCAATTCAAGATCTTCATTCCCTGAAATTACACAATGGTTACGTTCAATCAACTCCATTTTAATGCTTCTCCAATTCCTCTTTCAGCATTCTTTTCCCCAGCGCATAAAGAAGCATGCAATAGGGATAATGGTGCAATGCCGCGATATTTAAATAAATAAGGGCTGTCAAAACACGCACTTTTTTTAGGTTATACCCTTTCGTCACCAACCAGTCGTTTAGCAAACGCTCACATTCGACCAACACTTGTTTCCGGTGGAAAGCATAGAGAATTTCATCGTCTTTCCATTCCACTTTAAACAGATCTCTTGCAATCAACTCATGAGAAATAATGAGTCCATGCAGGAGTTTAGCCAGGTCATAATAGATATCCCCAGTTGTCAACGAACCACCAAAATCCTGCCGCCAATCCAAAAATGTAAAGTGATCATTTTCTTTTGAATAAAGAATGTTTTCAAAATGAAAATCACCATGAAACCTCCCAGGCAACCCATCCGACATCCAACTCCAATCGATAGAATCCAAGAGTTCCCTGAGCATAGGCATCGACTCCCCATTGATTGACTCGGTTCCATCTGATCGCTGATAGCGTTTATAAAAAAGCTGAATGCGTTCTTGAGTCTTGTCACGGTAAAAACGAAGGCATGTCTGTTGGAATTTTTGTTGCGCTTCCTTATCCAGTGCTACCGTCTTCCAAAATCTCTTGGAATGTTCAAGCAACCGCCGGAAAAGAGGAAGATTGACCACCTCTGAAACAACTCGTCCTTTGACTTCCCGATACTGATACATATGCTCGCCCGAATTGATCACTTGCGGACAATACTCCCCGATAAGTTCGGAACGTTTGACGCGATTTTGAATAAATTTACTGTCTGCCGAAAACTTGATGACCGTACCATTAACAAACCAGATAGCTTCATCCGATTTATCCAGAATATTTGGCGCATCCGGCTTGCGAAGGGCAACACGAACCCTTTCCAACATCTTCGTATTGCCCGTGTCGTACCACTCAAAGGGATAGGCCAAGATCCCTTTGTCGATCAACTTTCCCATACCGTAGCTTTCCCCTCTTTGGACAGCAAGAGTTCCTCCCTGCTCCATTGCATTCCAAAAAAGATCGTGATCGTTGATCCCGGTCAATCCAATATAAGCCTCCAGATCATTGCCTGCCACACCCTTCTCGCAGATTTCCGTCACTTGTCCATTCCGAATACGCAATGTACGGTATGGAGTAATATCTTCAACCGATGCATAACTCATCCAATTGTGATCAGGCGCAGGACAAGGTGATGTGACGATGGTGTCATTGGAACAAAAAACAAAGGGTTGCTGAAGATGCTGGCGACAGCACAACAAAGTATATCCCAAGCCTGACACTGGGCCTTCATAGGGGTCCACATTTACAAATATAAAAATCCGCGTTGGATAGGCGATTTCCAGATATTCACGCGCAAGATCGCCTTTATACCCGAGAGCGATAACAAACTCTGCATCCATCGGGAACTGGTTAATGACATGAGAGATAACCGGTTGATTGGCCACAGTGACCAATGACTTGTTAACATATTTTGTAAGCTCTCCCAAACGGGTCCCCGTTCCCGCCATCGGGATACAGACCCTGTAACTCATGAATCTGTCCCTCGCTGGTAGTCATCACTTAAACGCACTACGTCTTCCATTTCCGGTGTACTTGCCTCAAGATAGACACAATCTTCCACGGCTTCCATACGGTGCACTGTAAAGGGTGTGATGGTAATACTCTCGTCCGGCCCATAGACCTTAGATTCAAGCTCTTTTGCTGATTTTCCTGAATGGATTCGAAGCCGACCACTCAACACATAGATCGTCTCCTGTTTAACCTTATGGTATTGCAGACTACATCGGTGCCCTTTTAGCATGGTGAGTTTCTTCATCATATAGCGTTCATTGATTTCGATAACCTCTTCTTTTCCCCATGGTTTTTCGATAATTTTCAAAATCACCTCCTATTACGACAGATTAGATACGATAATATTCAAACTCCGGATAGAATTCAAAAAACTTTTCATAGAAAAACTTTGCGTACATCTGCATTGTCCATCGGCTGTTAAATCCATATTTTCTTCGCATCCATTTCCGGCCTTCTTCAAGATATAATTTTAAATTTTCTTCATATGCTTCTGTTTTTATCAAACCGGCTTTTGTTTGAAGATGTTCTTCATTTTCATTTACCCAGACTTTAGTCGTAATAGCAGTCGCCCAGTCATTTGCGTAACCCTTGGCAACAAGTTCCATTTCCAGGCCATATCCTCTAAAATTGGTGCCGTCATATAGAAAATTAAGGTAAGAAGGGTTTTCTGTTTCCATAACGGCTTCTATATATTCTCGTCTCATCATGTACGCTACATTATGAACATACCAGAAGTATTTAGTATTCTCATAACCAAGAAGTCGGGCTTCTCCCCACTGTTTTGAGCAAGGTGATAAAATACCGACATGGGGATGATCTTCCATTACTGCAACCATGGCATCAACTACCGGCTTATCTTCGAATTCAGCGTCATTTGTCAGCATTATATAATAATCATACTTGTTAAACTTTTCTTCGGTTAATAGCTGTAAAAGCGCATAGTTTACTCCCCTTGGAACCCTGAGTCCATCTTTCATGGCTTCAGCCCAGTTAGCCCACCATGTGTAATGTTTTGATAGTTTATTCTCATCAGACCCAGCCTCAACCACATAAATATCTGTATTGTCAGAATTGTTTCTAAACATTGATTCATACAATCTATCTGTAACTTCAGGCAGATTGCGATTAAGAATTATTGTAGCTGTTTTTTTCATTATCTCCCCACCAGGCGAAAATTGACCAGATACCTCATGATAGATTTCTTAACTTTTGATTTAAGATACTCATCAAGATCAATGTTATGATTTTGCAATTCAGTTTTTGCATGCAATTTTATCTCGATAAATTCAGGATCAGAAAAAACATAATGTCCTGCAATAACAGCCTTTTCAATTTCACCAGCCTTGCTTTCTGCCGACATCCACTTTTCCCATTTTTTCGATTCATAAGAAAGCTTAACAAATTTTTCAACAAGATCGGTTAGCTTATACTCCTTTAAAATCTCAATGAAAGCCAAAGTTTCTACCACACCAAATTCAGGCGCTACGTTGGCTGAGTGAATCCCCAGTTTTGGATGCCATGCCAAGGCTTCATCTGAAAGATAATCGGTATTATGCTGTTTTAAAAAAATATCATATTTATTGCAGATATCCAGCATTTTAGGTATCTCAATCTCAGATGGCAATTCACCTTTAATGCGGAACGGAGTATCAAATGTACCTACATTTCTTGTTTCCAGCACTTTTGTGCCGGTCTGGATAACAACAAATGATGGCTTGGGGAGATTGTTTTTATTGCAGAAATTAATAGTTTCAGAAATTACATATTCTACATCGTGCTGGTTATGATTGCTGCCGCTCTGTTCTTCGCTCCCTATCTCAAAAATAATTTTTCGTTTTTCCTGTTGGGCAATCGACCAGCAAAACTCATAAAGATCAAATATTCTCAAAAGGGTTTCATTAATAGACAAGTCGCTATATATATCAACACTTGCATCTATATGTATCATTTCAAATCCAGATTCAATGTCAACCTGGAATGATTTTTTTGCTGATTCCATGGCATTACGAAGGCTTAATTTCTGTTCCTTTTCAAAATTATTCTGCCATGGCCCGCCGTGGTCACGCGCCAGAATAATTTTACCTTTTTGATCGTGCTCAATTACATATTCGGCAAAACGCTCCGTTGACCAGTTATTCACATACCCGCCTCCAAAATCTTCCGCCTCTATCTGCCTGCGGCTGGCAATTATTATCAAAGGTATTTCATAATCATTTGAAAGCTCAATTGTCGCATCAACACAATTCTTGCTCATAGGACCAACGCCCAAAAGAGTGCAGCACCTGTTATCCATAAATCGCTTTAATCTTTCGTTTATCATTACACCATCCACTCTCCAGAAAGTTTTATTTGATCACTTGGTAAGTTTTCGGGATTATAAGGGTCGAAAAATTTTTCTAATATATGCAAACAAGCTTCGGCAACAGCTCTGTTGCCACCGGATCTTTTTGTAACGTAGTGAGCATGTTTTTTGGCATTTTCATCAGCATTGCTTGTAGCAATTGAGTATCCCACTTCTTTAAAAACATAATGGTCGAATATTCCATCCCCCATATAAATGACTTCATCCATTGAATACCGTTCTGCAATCCAATCAACACGCCTTATTGTACTCACAAGTTCCAGCGGATATTTCATATCATCAACGATTCTTTTTCTGGAGATGCTAAACCCCTTTTTATCACCTGTTATAAATAAGATTTCAAGATGTGGTTTTAAAAGCGAAAGAGCATCGTTATCATCAGGCCCGAATACTTTCATGGCCTTGCCTTCTTCGGTATAAAAAAAATGACCTGTTGTCATAACACCATCGACATCAAGAATCAGTGCTTTCGGTCTCACAGTATCTTTCCCTTTTCCCATTATTATTGCCCTCTTAACCTCGCCTTATAACACCTCTTTACTCTTTTGTTATTATCCGTCTCATACTTAATGGGCTACTGCCCCATTTATTGTCTACTATACGGGCGTGCACACCGATAATCGCACCCTTCTTTTTACATAAAAAAAGGACAATAGGAAGGCTATTGCGGTTGCAACGACTGTCGCAAACGCGGCGCCATAAATGTTGTATTGGGGTATTAGAAGAATATTTAAAGCAACATTGCCTATGTTTGAAACAACACTTATAAAGAAAATAACATACGTTATTTCGAAAAATGTTATGAAATTCATATACAGATGTGTAACAGCTTGCAAAATTGAAGAGATTAAAAGGAATGGCAACAAAAATATAACCGCACCGTATTCTTTATTAAAGATATTAGCATGGATCATAACCCAACTGGCCAGGATAAGGCCTGCACCGATCAACATAAAGCCTGGGATCGCAATCTTTAGAATTCTTTTAACACTCTCAAAATTAACGGCTGGATCCTTTTCTTTGAAGAATATAGGCGCGTAAACACCTTGAAAGGAGACCATCAATATACTAATGACACTGGCAATAGTCACCCCGAGATTATATATGGCAAGCGTATCAAAACCCGTGTACTTTTCGAGAATGAACCTGTCACTCAAATTATAAAGCATAGCGAATATAGCACTTAGCATCATTGGAATTCCTATTTTCAATGAACGCCACGCAATTTTAAACCTGAATCTTGGGTGCATCTCTTTTATTAAGAAGACACCAAAGAATATCAAGATCACTAGTTGTGCCTCCACAGTATACTTAAGCCTTATCAGTACTGCGTCCGAATGACTGGAATATAAGAAATAGATCACCACTGCATTTATCAAGAATAATTTTGCAAGATTGTTAAGCTGAATTAAGGCAATGTTTTCGGAGGCCATGAAATAGCTGTACACCATTACACTGAAAACGGAGATTGCAACACTCAAGAAAACCAACATTCTATAGTCGGCGTAGTTTATAGGATGTGAAAACATAAAGGAAACGATAGCGTAGTCTACCCCCGATAAATAGGTGGCAACCAACATAATGCATAGGGATACAGATAAGAGCGCATTTACACTAAAGAGCATGGAGCCTCTTTCTTTGCCTTCATAAACAGAATGGAGTTTTATTTGGGAAACATACAAGCCTAGATTCAAACATAGCGCAAAAGCAGCTATAATCGATGTCAAGTATCCGTACAAGCCATATTCTTCCTGGGTCATTAGTTTCAAATAGACCGGCAAAAGAATAAACCCGGATGCGTTTATTAAAACATCAACACTTAGGATTCTAAAAAATCGATTAATTATCAGATTTGATCGATACACCGATACAATTCTATCGATCATTGATGGTAGATCTTTTTTTCATGTAAGATAAGATATTATTTCTGAATATAAAAGAATAATATTTTTGCTTTCAAGCACTAATATAAAAAAATAGTGCTTTGGAGTGAACCCCCAAAGTTGCACAATTATAACGTATCATAAGTAGCTTTTGAACAGGGATTTTGAGTAAACAGAAATAAATTTTCATATTCACTTGGGGGTTGATATCCCAATGAAGAATGAAGCCGTTTTTGATTATAAACATCTTGAATAAAATATGGTATTCTTTTGCGGACATCTTCAATGGTAATATATTCCCATAACCAAATTTCTTCTGATTTTAAGGTTTTAAAAAAGCTTTCAGCATAAGCATTGTCATAGGGATTGCCTTTACGGCTCATGCTGATTTGTGCGATAGGAGGGACTTCACTTTTTCAATAAATTCTGTTGGGAAAAAGAAAAATATGATAAATTTAAACTAATTTGTGAAACAACCTATTTAGATGTGAATCCCTTTTGTTTCAACCTTTGAGGTCTGAATCTTTCAAGAATCAATGCTATAATAATACTTAAAATCAATGAACTAAAGAAAACCGCAGTAGTGATATAAAGTATTTTAGGTTTAACCGGCTTACCATCGATTGTCGGAGATGAACGTATTATAATTCCGTGTATAGCTGAGGCCTCTTGCTTCAGTTCTGTAAGTTTAATCTCTGAAACCTTTATTTCCAAATCTAACCTCTTAATATTATCTATAAGCGAATTTAAGTAAATCTGTTTATCCAGAATTTCTTTGGAATAAAGAAACTTCAGCATACTATCAGTAGACTCACTAATCACAGCTCTTTTATACATATCTTCAAGTCTCTGCATCTTGTTCTGAAGTTGGGTCTTCCGTTCCTTCTCAAGTTCCATATTGATTATTTTGTCCTGATATTCATTCTCACAGGCTTTTAATTTGCTTTCTATCAACATCTTATCAGATTCGAACTTTATCTGAACATAACTTGAAATTTTGGAAATAACTTCATTTACAATGGCGAGTCCTTTTTGAGTATCCCTGCTTTCAATTGAAATTTCCAGTATATTTGTACTGCCAATAATTTTAGTTTTAATTTTTGGGATATCTGATATTTTCAGTACCAATTTTTCTGCAATCTCTTTATTGAAAATTCCTCCAATTAGCACATCGCTGATCTCAACCGGAGAAACTATGATCTTTTGATCAACTATTTGTCCATTCTGATCGAAAACTAATTTTCCCCCCGGTTCAATGACAGTTGTAATGCGATAAACTTTCGGCAGATAGGAAGTAATTGCCAATGTTAGCAGCGTACAAACCATGCAAACACCTGCGATCATCAATCTCCAGCGCCAGAACACCCGAAGAAGATCAAGCAAATCAATTTCATTTTCTTGGTTCATTTTTTCAATGTTGTCCATTATTTTTTATCCTTTTGAAATTAGAGCAAGAATTAGAGTAAATTAATTTGTTTATGCTTGTATTTCAACCTCATATCACTAATACGATCGTAAAAAAACAAAAGGAGACAGTTTACTGGGGTGGATCAGAACGCCCTTTCAGGACGTTTGAAGTAAATTAGAGATTCTTTACAGTGAACATCAGAGATGTACGGCCGTAAGAAAATATTATCGATTTTTGGATTCGCTCATATTTTATGTAAAAAACTACAGTGAATATGCTTTCTGTTACAGTTTAAAGAAGCTGCTCAGCCCATGCCAGAGATTATCCACCCTCGGCCTGTTGATGAACTTATTACAAGTCCATCAACACTGGTTATTGCTAATTTGTCTTTTGATATATTCTTCACATTTATCTCTTCAAAAAATGCTTCAACCGGTTTTTCATCAGTATAAAGAAGCTTATCATATACAAAATCGTTTAAGCAATCTATCGATTCAATATTTAAACCCATAAATTGCCCCCCTTTTTTATCTTCATCAAAGATAGTAACTATCTGAATCGATGTATCATAAAGACATAAAAAAGCAATTTCGGCAAGGTCTGTTGCACCATAGAAAGCTATTCTTGTTATATTTTGTTTGGTAAGAAAGGCAAATAGATTCTTAAGCTTTTTCCGGGTATCTTTATAAAAATAATAGGAGTATTGAATATACTGATAGGTGAGTCGTGTCTTTTCAGCAGCACCCGTGGGTGTCAACAGATATCTGACTCTATTGCTCGGAATAGTTGTAATTTTTAAAAAACCCTTGCGGACAAGTCTCTTTATAAAAGAATTTACTAATCCAAGAGAAATATTGAGATTTTTTGCAATATCCCTTTGGCTGGGGACTGTTCCTTTATCAATTTCTTCAAGTATTTTTAAAGTATGTATATCCGGGTTTTTCATCAAAGTTTTTTAAAGCTCTCTTTTCGTTATTGTTCAAACAGTTCTTATATTTTACGGAGTCAGGATACAGCTCCGCCCGGTAAGTTACAAAATGTTTCATTTGAATAAATATCCCTTTTTAGCCTACTACTGAGTCATGTATAAAAATAGCGCGTCTAAATATCTAATATATTAGGGTATAATATAATCAATTGATATTGCAAAAATACCTGTTCCATACTGATTTGATTATTGAAGTGCTTTAAAAAACTGGAATTTATTATGTTCATATTTTGAACAAGTCTTTGGAAATTGTCAAGCAGGAATTGCATTTAACCGAAATTATACAGCGTTGATTAAATTATAAGGGTTAGTTTAATTTATAAAATTAGCTAACTGTTTCTTATAAATACTATATTATAATTATTCAAAGATGTTATCAAAATGGCTGGAAGATAAAAATCTAAATAAAAATGCAAATCCGGCCACAGATAATTATCTTTGGCCGGATTTAGGGAAATTTGGTAAATTTATCAGGGCGTAATTACACTTATCATATTTTTATTAAGATCGAAGATTTTCTGACCGATACCGGGCACTTTCATTATATCTTCCGGTTTTGCGAAAGGACCGTTTTTTTCTCTGTAATCAACTATTTTTTTAGCGACTTTAGTACCGACCTTCTTAAGCTTTGTAAGCTCTTGAACGGTCGCTTTATTGATGTTAATCTTAACCTCATCTTTTGCAAAGGCAGAAATTCCTGAAGCTAAAACAAACGCAATCACAACGCACAAACTAACAAATCGTTTTAAGTTTCTCATGTTTCTTCTCCTTAGTGAAATGTTTATTTGTTATTGGCAATATAACCAAATACGCCCAACATCGTATAGATTGGATCAATAATTCAAAGGCACGCTTCAGGCTTTTACAGATTAGACCATTAATATTTTGATACTTTACATAAAGGTCTCTTTTGCCCGATTAATCTCTCGCAGAGTTCTAAGAGCCATATTTTCTGGATTTTATTAATATTCTGGAACTCTGACTTCTGGCATCTCGGGAAGGTGGTGTCGAATGTTCTTCAACTTTTCTGTAAGTTACTATTATGCTTTATTGAACATATTACAAGCGGCTTGTCAAGCTGCAGTTTGTATTAAAATTCGAATATTTATAAAAACGGTAGTAATTATTTCTCGCGGACTTGTAAAAAGCAATAATTATCTTGACATTTAAATTTATAATTCTATCTTTTAGAGAAAATTTAGGTAGATATATCGGCTGATTTAAAAATAATGAGGTAAGCTTTCATGAAACACAAAATAGTCGTTGCCTGTTTTTCTGTTTTTTTATTAATACTGTCGTATTCGCATTCGCACGGTGACAACGGGCAAGATCAGCCAAATGCCGTTATACCCAATAGCAGTTACGAATTTGATCAAATACCCGAAGGAACCAAAGTAGTACATGATTTTGTTGTTCAGAACACCGGGAAGGCACCTCTTGAGATTTATCAGGTAATAACAGGCTGAGGGTGCGCCGTTGTTTCTTTTCCGAAACATATCCCTGCCGGAGGCGAGGGAATAATAACAATAAGCATCAAAACAGCTGAATATGGCGGAAAGTCACTTAAAAAAAATATAGTTGTTCATACAAATGATTCAAAAAAGCCGAAACTTAATATTGCTATACGCGGGCTTGTAGAAAAAATTGTTGATATCAGACCCAAAGAAGTGATCTTAAGCGGACCCCCGGATAAGGAATTATCGGTTTCAGTAATTGTTACTCCTGAAGATAAATATCCCTTTAAAATAAAAGAAGTTAAAGCTCAAAGCGGCTATAACATAAGAGTGACGCTTGAAAAAGACAGCGGATCAAAACCCAATAGATATGTTTTAACCGTTAAAAACACAGCAAAAGCTAAACTTAAATACTTCGATTGGATTATTATCAGAACAGATGGCTCAATTAATAACGAAATGAAGATCCATGTGACTGGAAACATATATTGAGATCAAAGGCATAAAGCAGGGGCCGGGGATCAGGAGTCGGCAGGAGCAAGGCAAGGATAGCTCATGAGTTCATGAGTTGATAAGGGAAATTATGAATGATTTTAAAGTAGTTGCTTTCGATTGTGATGGGGTTATGTTTGACTCAGGACAAGCCAATATGGATTATTATAACAGCATCCTTAAACATTTAGAAATGCCCCGGATGACGGCAGAGCAGTTTATTTATGCTCATATGCATACGGCGGATGAAGTACTTGCCAATCTTTTTAGAGATCCTGAAAGTTTTGAGGCTGCCAATTTATTCCGGAAAAAAATGTCATACAAACCATTTTTCAAGAGCATGAAAATTGAACCGGATTTGGTAAGCCTGCTTAAAAAGATCAGGCCGAAATATAAAACCGCCATCGCCACCAACAGAACAGATACCATGCAAGGAATTTTATCCGAATTCAATCTTGAAGGCTTCTTTGACCTTGTTGTGTGTGCTCTTGATGTAAAGCACTCAAAACCCCATCCGGAATCTCTATTAAAAATTGTTGAATATTTTGACGTTAAGCCAACGCAGATTATTTATATAGGGGATTCGGTTGTTGATGAAACTGCTGCAAAAGCTGCTGGTATCCCGCTTGTTTCATACCGGAATAGCACACTTTCTGCTGATTACCACATTTCACACCTGAAAGAGCTTGGAGAAATTCTTCTTGCGTGAACTCTATTTTTTATCTTTTCTACTTGCAAGAAATCCTTTTACCATCATTACCGGCACATAACTTATTACTGGCCAGGATAACAGGCTTAAAGAATCCCATAGATCTTTAGGTTTACAATATATGGAAGTCACCATTGCACCCATCATTCTTCCCTTTACTACTATGTTATCCCCATCACGA
>JAHIFE010000128.1 GCA_018901125.1 Pseudomonadota bacterium
AATGTTTCAGTTTGGTCAAGGTCAAGGCGGATGAAAATTTTAACCGCAGGAATACATGGAGTATTTCGAGGATTAAAATTTTCACCCAACGCAGAGATCGGCCAAAATGGGACGTTTTGAAACTGGCTCTTATGCTTGCATAATAAAAAAAGGGGGTTATTGTGAAGGTAATGGCATTTAACGGCAGTCCACGGAAAAAGAAATGGAATACAGTCACCTTATTGAATAACGCTCTTAAAGGTGCTGAGTCGGCAGGGGCCAAGACCGAACTACTGCAACTTTACGACCTGAATTATTCCGGCTGTATTAGCTGTTTTTCCTGCAAGAAAATAGATCGGAAGGAAGACGGGGTTTGCGCAGTACAGGACGATTTAACCGCTGTGCTGAATCGTGTAAAGGAGGCCGACGCTCTGATTATCGGCTCCCCAGTTTATTACGGCACGGAAACTGCCGCTACACGGGCTTTTTTGGAACGACTATGCTTTCCTTACCTGAAATACGCCAAAAACATGCAATCTCTTTTTCCAAAACGTATTAATACTGCTATGATTTACACAATGGGTGTAACCGAAGAAATGCTTAAACAAACTGGCTTTAGTCAGGTTTTCGCTACAACAAGAATGATGCTTGGAATGCATTTTGGTGCATGCGAGTTGCTGTTATCTAAAGATACGCTTCAATATAGCGATTACGGCAAGTTCGAGTCGGAAATGTTTGACAAAGAGGCCAAATACAAGCGGCATGCCGAAGTATTCCCCAAGGATTGCAAACGCGCCTTTGAGTTAGGTGTTCGCATGGCATCCGGCGAGGTTCCGGAACCGGAGCAGATACCAGGCTTTGAATACTGATAACGTTTGAGCCAATTGCAAAATGTACCATTTTGAAACTGGCTCACTCATTAACCATTTTACGTGACAAAAATACCGGTACCGAAGATTTTCGCCGCCCATGCTGGTATTGTTTCTCAGATAATGATTGTGGAAGCAACGAAGCGTGTGCCACTGCATAAGAAAAAAATGTATTGTACCGGGGCTTGGTGATTTCGGAGACCGATATTTTGGTACTGAATTGAAATAGATCAGGAGGATAAATTATGAATGTTGCAGTTGTGCTGATTCTGGCGCTTCCGTTATTTTACTTGGGATATGCGTTTTACAGCAAGATGATAGCACGGTTGTTTGATGAGAACGACAGCAATAAGACACCGGCAATTGCCTTAAAAGACAATGTTGATTATGTACCCACGAACCCTATCGTTCTCTTCGGGCATCATTTTTCCAGCATAGCAGGCGGTGGGCCTATTATCGGGCCAACGGTAGCGGTTCTCTTCGGTTATGCTCCGGTATGGCTGTGGCTTGTTATAGGCTCGATTTTTATCGGTGGTGCACATGATCTTGCCACCCTCTATGCCAGTTTACGAGAAAAAGGCAAATCTATAGCTGAAATTGCAAACACTTCTCTTGGTCGAACAGGATTTTTTCTTTTCATAGCATTTACGATTATTATGCTTCTTACAGTTACCAGCTCCTTTCTTGGCCTTACCGCAACTTCTCTTACATCAAAAGTGCCCATCGAATCCCTTCATCTTGACCCGGCTCAGACAATTTTCAAAACAGCAGTTATTGATGGCGTTGTAAATGTACAGATAGGAGGCATTGCTTCGATGTCGGTAATTGTAATTACTTTTTGCTCTCCTTTTTTAGGTTATCTTCTTTATAAACGTGAGATAAATCCTTATTTAGCATCTGTGATAGCTATAATAATTGCTGTTGTTTCCATTTCTGTCGGTCTTAAATACCCGGTATCGCTTAATCCTGTTCACTGGATGATTATTATCTCAATATACACAATATTTGCGGCAGGACTTCCGGTGTGGTTTGTGCTACAGCCCCGTGATTTTACCAATTCTTTTCTGCTTTACGGAGGCATATTGGTTTTGCTTGTCTCAGGCATAATCGCCGGATTCAAAGGTGTAACAATGCAGGCTCCTGCATGGAATCTTTCACAGGCAAGCGCCAAGGTCGGGCCGGTGTGGCCCTTTCTGTTTATTACTGTTGCATGCGGTGCGATCTCGGGTTTTCATTGCCTGGTATGCGGTGGAACCACTTCAAAACAATTGAAAAAAGAATCGGATGGACGGCGTATAGCTTACGGAGGCATGATTATTGAGGGAATCTTTGCCATGTGCGTGCTTATAGCTGTGGGCGGCGCCCTTGGTTTTACCGATTATTGTAATATTGTTTTTCCCTCCACGCCCGGTGTAAGATCAAATCCGATTCTGGCATTTGCTCTCAGTATGGGACTGCTTTTGCATAAAAGCTTAGGGATTCAGGCGGCTATCGGAACAATATTCGGCATTCTTCTTGTTGAAGGTTTTGTGGTAACGACCTTGGATACTGCTGTGCGTCTAAACAGGTATTTGCTTGAAGAATTATGGCAATTTATTTTCAAAACCGTTCCGGCACTCTTTAAAACATACATCTTTAATGCATTAATTTGTGTTATCATGATGTTTGCGCTGGCATACTACAATGCTTTTCTGATCATATGGCCGCTTTTCGGATCGGCAAATCAGCTTCTGGCTTCCCTTGCTTTAATTGTTATCTCCGTATGGCTTATCAAGCGTAAAAAGAAAGCGTTATTTTCCATTATACCGGCAATATTTATGATGGCGACCACAATTTATTCGCTGTGGAGTTTGCTTATAAATCAATATTTTCCGAATAAGAACTATATGCTTATAACAACGGATATTCTTCTTATCGTGCTGGCAATAGGTGTTATCGTTCTTTCTTTCAGGACATTAAGAAGGCTGAAAACGATTATCTTTTGAGCCGTTTTTTGCCGCAGTAAATAAAAAGACCGTCTTCTTTTGCAAGGCATGCTATTGTCATATCAAGTTCTTTAGCAAGTTTTACGGCAAGTTCTGTAGGGCGTGAGAATGCAAGAATCATCGCAATCTTTGCTCTCGCGGCTTTTTGAACAAGCTCAAAACTTATTCTTGATGAAAGTACCAGAAAGGATGCGTCCGAAAGCTTTTTATCAAGGAAAAGTTTTCCCATAGCCTTATCCAGAGCGTTATGGCGCCCAACATCTTCGGAAACGCTTAATAGTTGGCAATCTTTATTATAAATGGCAGCAGCATGGGAAGCGTGCGTTTCCTTTTTTAAAGGCTGGTGATCGTAAAGAGACTGGAGGCAAGAAGCTGCTTTGCCAATATCTATAATCAAGCTGTCTGTCATAGGCTTAATGTCCTGGTAAAGGTCTTGTATAAGTTCCTTGCCGCATAAACCGCAACTTGTCTGGCTTACAAAACCTCTTCTTTCCAGAAGATCGGATACTATTTCTTTTCGTGAGGCAGTGAGTGTGGCAGTAACAACATTAGTGTCGGTTCCGTCACAAAAAGCAAGAGATGCAAAATCATCCGGATTGTCTACTATCCCTTCTCCCAGACAAAAACCTGCAACATGAGGTATTTCTTCACCCGGAGTCCGCATTACTACAGAATAGGGCTTTCCCTGTATGCGTATAGAAAGAGGCTCTTCTCCGATAAGATTCTGGCTTACTTTCACAATACTATCTTCATGCCAGTGAATAACTTCCATTTGGGGAGAAATGATTTGAATTTTGTCGCCGCATCTTATCATGCCTCCTTCCAACACTTTTGCAAAGATACCTTCTCTTGGCATTATACAGTCTCCTGCCTGATAAAAAATAGCGCACTTTTTTTTGCACTCTTTTCCTATCTGGGTAATTTCAACCAGAACTTTTTCGCCAAGTCTGAGTTTTGTACCAACGGGCATATTTTTCCAGTCGATTCCGGTTGTCGCAATATTTTCCGCAAAATCTCCGAATGCAACATTAAGCCCTCTGTTTTTGGCGTCTTCGATGCTTTCCGATGCAAGAAAACTGATCTGCCTGTGCCATTTGCCGGCATGAGCATCACCATCTAAGCCATGATCTGCTATCAGCTCGGCTTCTGTTATACATTGTTTCCTTGTACCTTTTTTCCTGCTGGCTGCTATAGAGACAATTTCCATTTTATTACCCGCAAATAATTATTGTTCTTGATTTTGATGGATTCGCATAAAATCGTAAAACCTCGGTTTCGTCATTCCGGACATGATCCTGAATCCAGTATAAAATTGAAGTTTACTCATTACTTAAATATTTCTACACAAGCTTTGAATGAATTACAATATTTAAGCATTTTAGATTTCTAAACATTGGACATGAACCGGTTATGCTTTCTGTTATGTTTTAAAATATTCATTAAATCAGGATTTACAATAATCGGACAGAAAATTCATTGGTATAAATTTTAATCAGGTGAGCCAGTTTCAAAACGTCCCATTTTGGCTGATCTCTGCGTTGGGTGAAAATTTTAATCCTCGAAATACTCCATGTATTCCTGCGGTTAAAATTTTCACCCGCCTTGACCTTGACCAAACTGAAACGTTTTGAAAGTGGCTCAGGTGAGTAAAAGGTTAAATATTAACGTCAAGATCATCCAGCGGACCAATGACACCGTGCCCGCCTTGCTGAAGAACATGGGAATAAATCATGGTGGTGGAAATATCGTTTTACTGCCAGATCTGTTAAAAACAACTAAATCTTGTGCTATCCATCCGCCAGATCTCCGCGGGATTTCATTTGATGAAATAAAATATATCGTTTTATCCAATCGCAATAAGTTCTTTCCGTATGAATGGAATAGTGGAGAAGTCGTATCACATCTCGAACTTCATCCAATATTTTGCGATTTGTTTGCATTGACATATCAGCCATAACATGCTTTATTTAAGGCAAATTTGATCTATTTTTTCCATATTCAATATTTTTGATGCGGCCATTATATGCCGACATAAAATTAAATCAAGTCTGATATTAACACCGGGAAAATTGACCTGATAATCATGGAGTCGACCGAGAACCGGTGACCTCGGCGATAGCTAATATCGACAATGGGAATGTAAATGAATGACGAGAGTAAAAATAGAAAGGGCATAGTTCTGACAAGAGGTATAAAAATAGCAGCGATTTATCTTGTCATTGCCGGTGGACTTGGAGTTCTGTGGCCTTTAACCGGACTTGGTCCACACCATCCAGAGTTCCAAGTAAAATCATTTGCCTTTAAAATCGGCTCGTATACAAGAGACAATTTTATATATATTCTCTTTCTAATATCGGGTATAAGTATTCTTTGCGGGAAAGTTTGGGCAAGAAAGATGGCATTGGTTATTCTTGTCGCAAGCGCCATCTATTCCGCTAATAGCTTCGCCTGGGGTTTTTCTAATGGCCCTCCTTCTTCAACTATTCGATTGATTTCATTTTTGATTTTAGGCCTGTGGAATGGGTTGTGGTTTTATCTTGTTTTCAGAGTAAAACCGATAGAAATTACGGAAGAAATTGGCCAACTAGGCATTTGAGGCGGACCGGGAAAGGCTACGACTTTTTTCGACTATATCACTTGGCAAAATTATGAGGCGTCTATAACAGACTTCGGTTTGCGTTTCCCAGCCTTTCAATTCTGCGTTAGCCTCGCCTGCATGTTGACACACATGTTGTTGTGTGTCATTATGTGTGAAAATAGGAGGTGCCCAATGGCTACAAATCTGGCAATTGATGATGGTTTATTACACGAAGCTTTAGAAATTAGCGGATTGAAAACAAAAAAGGACACTGTCAACCTTGCACTGAAGGAGTTTGTTGATAGACGAAAACAACTGGAAATAATAAGTATTTTTGGCAAAATGGACCCTGATCCCGATTATGATTATAAAAAGGGGAGGGCCCGTTGAAAGTCCTTGTTGATACGCCAATATGGTCTTATGCACTACGTTCGCAGGATAAAAAATATCAATCTGAGATCGACGCACTTACCTCTCTTATACGGGGTCAGAGAGCTATAATAATTGGACCCATTAGACAAGAAATACTATCTGGCTATAGTGAATTGCGCAAGTATCGATTAATAAAAGATAAACTATCGTATTTTAAAAATGAGCCCATCATAGACACTGATTATGAGCTCGCCGCAGAGTTTAGCAACAAGTGCCGGAAAAAGGGAATTCAAGGGTCACATATTGATTTTTTGATTTGTGCGGTGGCGAACAGAATCGATATTCCAATTTTTACAAATGATAATGATTTTATGCATTATCAGAAGTTAATATCCCTCAAGTTATATGAAATAGAGGGCTAACATCGCGTTTCACAATTGACCGGGAACCCGGGGTGGCCTTTTCTCATTAGTCCACCAGCTTTCAACGTTTATTTTAGTCAAGTTCGTATTGTGTTCCCGGCAGGTTAACTTGTCGTTGATCAAGTTTCGCTCCGCTACACCTGATAACTACTGAGTCGACCGGCGTTAGGGTAAATTATGAAATTATGGCTCTCAAAACTCCTTTTGATAGGAGCGTGTCTCTTACTCGGCGGTTGCTGCTATTTCGTCCCATGTCATCCTGCAACCTACACGGCCGGGATAGTGATAGACGGTGTATCAAAGCAGGCCATCCCCAAGGCCACTGTGCGCCTGTATCACTATGAGACACATACAGCTCCATCGGGGTGCTTCGCACTTGGTGGCGCTGACGCACTTCCATTTGAGTTTGGCATTTCCGCCCCAGGCTATAAACCACTGGTAGTTAAGGCCGTTCCGGGCTTCTATCGTGCAACGGTTTCACTAATGCCCGAAGGCAGCGGCGGTGAGAGCGTCTCTGAGTTCAGCAAGATTTCTCGTGATCGGTATACCGAGCTTTCGCGAGGCTGCCCCTAACATCGCCTTTCACTCGGACGGAAACTCCGCTGCGCTGCGTTTCCGCCTGTGAAGTTAGCGTTGAGCCTGTCGAAAAACTCTATAATCTGTATTTTGACATTTGTACCTATCTGATATCATGGAATGCTAAATGGCCAAATTAACCGTTTTGTGACTTTTTCGACAGTCCCATTCGCTGAAAGATATATGGATATAAAAAAAATTCTCGATAATTACGATATTATATTAACAGAAGCGGCGATAATTGAATCACTAAGACGGTCCGGAAATGTTGACTTACATCCTCGCCTTGAAAATGCACTCCTAATTTATGAGGAGGCCGGCAAAAAAGCATTATCTAATCTTTATCAGGAATTTATTAATATTGCCTGCAAGCAAGCTCTTCCCATTACCCTCTGCACACCAACGTGGCGAGCTAATCAAGAACGCATTTCAACAGCTCATATAACAAAAGATGTGAACGGTGATGCCGTAAAATTTCTAAAGCATCTGAAGGACAAATGGGGATCTTGGGCTGCAAATATCTTTATCGGTGGTCTTGTCGGCTGCAAAAACGACTGCTACAAACCCGATGAAGGGCTTTCAAAAAATGATGCAAAAGAATTTCATTTCTGGCAAATCAATCAACTTGCTAATGCAGGCGTTGATTTTCTTATAGGCGCAACGTTGCCAACGTTACCTGAAGCAACCGGCATAGCCCTATCCATGGCCGAAACCAATATTCCGTATATCATCAGTTTCGTTATTAACAGAGAAGGAAGAATTCTCGACGGAAACAGCCTTGAGCATTCCTTTCGTGAAATTGATGCTGCTTGTAGCCGTCCACCTCTTGGTTACATGATTAATTGTGCTTATCCATCGTTTCTGAATGCGCATAAACAGACCGAAGTGGTCATGTCCCGTCTAATCGGTTTTCAGGCCAACGCGTCGTCTCTCGACCACTCGGAATTGGATGGTGCTGAAACGCTTCAAACCGACGATATATCTGACTGGGGCAACCTGATGATTGAATTGAACAAAAAATATGGTGTAAAAATTTTAGGTGGGTGTTGCGGAACAAACTCAGAGCATCTGCAATATATTGCTCAAAACATTAAGTCGGAAGTTATTTTAGGGAAACAGAACCCATAAGATTTTGGTTTACTACCGGTTTCCCGTTATTAGGATATGTTTTTTCTCAACTGACAATTTGGTATTTATAAAAAAAGCAAAGCCTTGCTACCCATGACCGCAGGTTTAGGAAGATGTGAAATGGCCAGAATAATATTTCATGTAATGCTATTAGGTACATTATTTTTCCAGATTGGATGCGATGTTAATGAAGATATACATATGAAGCCCTCAATATCTGCAAAAGAGTTTAAGAAATTTATCGAATCTTCCGACAAATCTATTTCAGATATTAGCCCTGCAAACGCCGTTGAGCTTACGCTTGAATTTTACCGTAAATTTCGAGCAATTAATTGTCCTATGGATGATAACGGGGATATGTTTCTTTATCAACTGGCATGGTCCGCCTGTGCGTTGGAAAGATATATGAGAATTCTATCAATCATTCTATCGTTTTCAATTATTGGAGGTTAATATGAAGCAACCCTGTGATTATCACCCTACTATAACCGCTCATTGGTTTTGTCCAAAATGCAGTGCGAATCTATGCCCGGAATGTGTTGTAAAACGTAATAAAGGTGCATATTTACAGGAAGAATCGCTTCATTTTTGCCCCAAATGCAACGTTAAAGTTGAATGGTTCGGTGTTGAGAATATTATTGATCCGTTTTGGAAACAGCTATCTAAAATATTTGCCTATCCATTTTCTTCTTTTCATCCGATAGTATTAATAATTTCGCTATCCCTTCTAAGTTCTCTTTTTTTAGGTCAGGACCTTATTAGTTTACTGGTCCGAGGTGCCTTGTTTCTGGTTGTACTCAAGTATTCTTTTGAAGCTCTTAAAGCAACGGCCAGCGGCGATCTGAGACCACCCAAGATGAGTGTAAATTTAATCTCAGATGATTTCGGCCAGGTTGTGAAACAGTATGTTCTCTATTTTCTGATTTTCGTCGCTTTCGGTTTTCTTTCTGTATCGTTAGGTCCTCTATTGGGTATATTGTTTGTTATAGTTGCATTATTCTTCATACCTTCCATGCTGATTCTCATGGTTACAACTAACAGCCTATTTCATGCATTAAATCCGAATATTTTTATCCGTCTGACATTTAGAATCGGGTGGGGTTACCTTTTGATGTATTTATTTTTATTCCTGCTGGCAAGCGCACCAGCATTCGCGGCGCAATATATTGTCAAATTACTTCCCGCCAGTTTGCATTTCTTATTAGTAAGCATTGCCCAAAGCTATTATACTATAATTTCTTACCATCTCATGGGATATGTCATCCTTCAATATCATGATGAGATTGGATACGAAATTGAACACGACGCCTTTAAGGATCAATCATCGGACAAAACCGAACCGGTACAGGCTGATTCAGGCGCACACATTTTAAAAGAAATAAATCCGTTAATTCAAGATGGAAAATATGATGATGCTATTGAAGTTATTGAAGAAATGACCAACGCCGCAGAAATAACAAGTCTTGAATTGTCAAATCGATATTATTCGCTTTTAAAAATGACAAACCGGACAAAACAAATGATAGAATATGGCATAAATCATATAGAGCTGATCATCAAAGCTAAACAAAAAAATATAGCTTTAGATATCTATTCCGAATGCATGAAAATTGATCCTGAATTTCTTCCGTCGGCGAAGTCTTTATTTAAAATTGCAGAATGGTTAAATGAAAGCGGGAAATTTAAAGAGGCCGTCAAAACCTTTAACAGTCTAATAAAAGCGTATCCTGAAAATCCATTAGTACCGAAATCCTATTTCCGTGCTGCCCAGTTATTTAACGATCGTATGATGAATCCTGAAAAAGCAAAAACCATATTAAACGGATTGATAAAAAAATACCCGGACCATGAAATCTTACCCCAAATTGAAAAATATATTACCAGTATAAGATAACTGTACTTTGGAACTTTGACAGCTGAAAGCTTGCTTGTTACACAATAGCTGCAAATGCATATAATATTTGAACAAAATACCGTTTTTTTCTGAAGGAAACTGAGACTATGCTGATTATTCCTTTGACAGGCAAAATGAGTTTACGCAATCTTCCTTTTGTAACCATCGCCCTTATCCTCATTAACTGTATCGTATTTTTCCTGTTTCAATATAATGAAAACAAGCAATATATGGCAGCCGAAGATTTCTACTTTGAATCGGAATTGGCTGATATAGAACTATCCGGATATATTGATTATAAAGATCTGCCTGAACAGCATGAACCGATAGCGCAGTTCAATGAAAATATCCGGCGAAACAAGCTTGAAAGCATATATATAGCCATGCGCCGGGATAAGGCTTTCATGGAGATGCTTGAACAGGATAAAATCATAACACCTGACGACCCCAAATACCATGAATGGAAAAGCCTGAGAGCTGAGTATTCACATATGATGTCCAGGATTGCCACAAAAAGGTTTGGATTCATACCCGCACATCCAAGCACTGTAACATTATTCACGCACATGTTTCTTCACGGAGGAATGGGGCATCTGATTGGAAACATGATTTTCCTATGGCTTGTCGGATGTTTGCTGGAGATGGGATGTGGACGAATTTATTACTTCACTACATATATTGTAACAGGTCTTTGCGCTGTTGGAACATTTTGGCTTTGGAATTTTGATTCTACGGTCCCACTTATCGGCGCATCTGGTGCAATCGCCGGACTAATGGGAGCTTTTACGGTATTATATGGTAAAAAACGAATTAAGATGTTTTTTACCATAGGCGTTTATTTTAATTATATACAGATGAGAGCTATATTGCTTTTACCTTTGTGGTTGGGAAGTGAAGTGTATCAGATTGCATTCAGCGAAGAAAGACATGTAGCATATCTGGCCCATATCGGCGGATTGCTGTCAGGTGCATTGTTGGGCTTCATCAATAAAAGATACCTTGGGTTTTATAAAGCGGAAGCAGTCGAGCCGGAACCCGAAGACGAAATATCCCCACTATTGGAAAAGTCGTTGAAGCATATCCGTCTATTGGAGATGGAAAAGGGCGCTAAATTATTAAATGAAGTGTTAAATAAAGACCCGGATCATATAATAGCTTTAAAGCATCTGTTTGATATTCATAAAATTCAATCGGATGATATGCAATTCCACACTTTGGCAAACCGGCTGCTTATGCTTCTATCGAAAGACGGATCAAAGCATAATATGACTGTAGAAGTGTATAATGAATATATCAAACATGCTAAGCCGCCCAAATTGTCGGCTGAAATATATCTGCGCCTAATCTCTATTTTTTCAACTTATGGATATCCTGAAAAAGCCGAGAGCATTCTGGCCATGTTTTTAAATAAAAAATCGGATTATCCGGGTTTGGCAACGCTCCTGCTCAAACTTGCCAATGGGTATAAAATAAAGAAAAATTATGATAAACAAAAGAAATGCCTTAATATTCTTTGTTCTAAATATTCCAGCTCCACTGAAGCTCAGATGGCAAAAAGCGAATTAGATGGATTATCGTAGCTTAGCTCCACAAACCCTGTGAACATAGAAAAACCGTGCGGGACAATAGGCATCCAAATTCTGACGGGCTGCTGACCAGAGGGAAATGTTGGGGGCAGATATTAATATATGTGCTTGAGCAAAAAGTATAACGGTGAAATTACCGTCGAAAGCAAATTGGGTCAGGGTTCCATTTTTACAGTTTATTTGCCGATTACAAAAACCAGTGAATAGGCAGTATTGTATCAGCAGGACTTAGCAAGACAGATCCGAAAATCAAAAAGAAAGGAGCAGACAGATGAGCGAAACAAACCAGTCAACACAGGACCAGGCGGGAAATCTTATCACGGAGCACAGCGCAACGAATATGCAAAATCCCTTATATGGAGTCAAAGGATGGCTTAAGTTCTTTGTGGTCATTAATCTATACGTATCACCGGTTATCTTCGTTTTGCGTTACATCATGGCATGGGTTGGCTTTACTATAATAGCAAAGAGACATCCAGGCATCATTCCTGTCGGACTGATTGAAACCGTAATCACCGGCTTTCTTGTTTTTAAATGGATTCAGATAGCACGGCGTATTCGCGACATTGCTCCAGGCGTAATCCAGGAAGTAAAATTGTGGCTCAAGATCGTGCTTGCCTGGAGCATTCTTAATATACCGCTTGTCTTTATGACCGGAATGGATGCTGATGATCTGTTGCCAGGTGCTATTAAAGGAATTATAACCAGTCTGATAGCTTTTGCTATTTGGTACTCATATTTCAATGTTTCTAAACGTGTCAAAGCAACTTATCCGGACTCCTCGAATAATTGAAAGGCATAAACAAGCTGGGAGGATTTATGGACTGGAGCGATGAAGCTATGGAAGCTGTTTCGAGAGTCCCTTTTTTTATCCGTAAAAAAGTAAAAAAGGCGGTTGAAGAAAAAGCTGCCGAATACGGCGTTGACTTTATTACAATAGAGCATGTTCGTTCATGTAAGAAAAATTTTATTGACAGGATGGAAGATGAGATTAAAGGGTATCAGATAGAGAAGTGTTTTGGCATGGGAAATTGCCCGCACTGTGTTGTATCTTCCGATATACTAGTAAAAAAGCTGGAAGATATCATAATAAAAAGAGACTTGAAGTCTTTTTTGCAAAAAAGGACAGGCGGACCATTGAAAATGCACCATGAATTCCGAATTTCCATTTCAGAATGCCCGAGCGCCTGTTCGCGTCCCCAAATTGCCGACATAGGGTTGCTTGGTGCTTGTGTTCCGAATATAACGGATACCACTTGTGATTTGTGCGAAGCTTGTGTTGAAGCCTGCAAGGAAGGAGCTGTCTCCATACAGAATGACAGACCGGTAATAGATAAAGAAAAGTGCCTTTACTGCGGACAATGTATAGATGTTTGCCCAAACGGTGTGCTTATAAAAGGCAAAACAGGATACAGAATACAGATTGGAGGAAAACTGGGAAGACATCCGAGGCTTGCTGAAGAAATGCCCGGAATATTTAAACCAGATGATGTAGTAAATTTTGTCGAAAAATGTTTGGACTATTATCAGATGCATAACAGAAAGGGAGAGAGGTTTGGTGAAATCCTGAGTAAAAATGGTTCAGACGAATTGAAGAGGTTTATAATCTAATGGACTTTTTATGACTTATTACGGGTCCATCATAATTTGATAAGCAGAAAAATATTGCTGTAAGGATATGGTAGACTATGTCAAGAAATTTCCGGAGTGATCTTTCGGACCCGGATCGTTTTATTATAACAATGGAGCTTGTCCCAAAAGCCGAATCGACAGGAAGATCGATTAACACAGTACTGGAGTTTTCAAAACAGGCTTTAAACGATGGAAGGTTATCGGCAGTAAGCATTACCGATAACCCGGGAGGAAATCCTTCCCTTAGTCCGGACGTGCTTGGCAAGGAAATACTAGACAGCGGAATAGACGTTATTGTGCACGTTACATGCAGGGATATGAACAGGATGGGAATTGAAAGCCGGGCATTGCAATTGCGGCGAATGGGAATGAACAATATTCTGGCGCTTACCGGTGATTATTCAGGCAAAGGTTTCGGTGGGCAGGGAGCACCGGTCTTTGACCTTGATTCTGTCAACCTACTTTGTTTCTTTAACATGATGAACCAAAAGTCGGAAGATAGTGATCATTTTTTTAAAGGATGTGCCGTCTCACCTTTCAAATGGACAGAACCTGAATGTTATGCACAATACTACAAGCTGAGAAAGAAAATTTCTACAGGAGCTGATTTCATTATCACACAGCTGGGATATGACGCACGAAAGTACTATGAGCTAATCCAGTTTTTAAAAAATAATGATTTGAAAATACCGGCATTGGCATCTGTTTACTTATTAACTCCACGGGTCGCCCGTGTTATGAATTCAGGAAGAATTCCAGGTACGGTTGTCAGTAAAGAACTTTATATGAAGATTCTGGAAGAATGGAAATCCGATAAAAGAACAGGATATTTTGCGTCTGTTGACCGTGCTGCAAAGCTTGCAGCTATTTGTAAAGGTTTGGGATACCGGGGCATACACATTGGCGGAATACATCGCAATTTCAAAACAGTAAAAAGAATTTTGGATCGTATGGCAGAAATCGAAAACAGCTGGCAAGATTTTTTAAAAGAGTTTGATTACTCACAGCCCGACCATTATTATATGTATGAAAAAAACAAGCAATCAGCTCTTTCATCCGACATATTAGCCCCTAAGAATAGCAAAGCCACATCATTTCATAAATTGCATTTTAAATTTCTTCATAGCATTCACAACAGTTTATTCAGCATAAATACGCCGCATGCCGCTATTTATAAAAAAATTTCAAGGCAATTGTATCAAAACAGCGGAATCGTGTATCATCTTGTTAAATTTTTTGAGGATGTGCTGAAAAAGATTCTGCTCAATTGCCAGCAATGCGGCGATTGCGGCATTGAATATCCCGGATTTTTATGCCCGGAATCCGGCTGCCCAAAACACATGAGAAACGGGGCTTGCGGAGGAAGCAGAAAAGGTAAATGTGAAGTATATCCTGACAGGTTTTGTATCTGGTATCTTGCATATCAAAGATTTGCTCTGATAGAAAAAACAGAAAACATGGCCACAGCTTGTGCTCCTCCCCGAATGTGGGAATTAAACAAAACTTCTTCCTGGATAAATTTTCATCTTGGAAGAGATCACCATACCAAGCTATGTTCTATAGCTGGCGCCTGTAATACCGGGCTTTGCTCACCCAAAAAGCAAACCGTAAAAACAGATCGGATTAAATAGAAAACGCTTTATCTTGAAAGATATGTCAGGATATGGGGGAGTAAGCAAGCCGCATGAATCATAACCGGCCTTTTGTCAACGGCGGCAAATCCTTTTATATACTCGAGCCACTTTCAAAACGTTTCAGTTTGGTCAAGGTCAAGGCGGATGAAAATTTTAACCGCAGGAATACATGGAGTATTTCGAGGATTAAAATTTTCATCCAACGCAGAGATTGGCCAAAATGGGAAGTTTTGAAACTGGCTCACTCGAATACAGAATATCGGACAACGTACAACAAATTTGCTATTCGCTATACGTTGTCCGCTCTAATTTAGATCTGATGTTATGCAAGGGTCTCAAGGCAGAATTGCCACCGCTCCATCATCAAGATCATAACGGGCACCGACAACGGTCAAAACACCCTTTTTTATAAATTCATTTAAAATCGGAGCAGAAGATTTCAATTGCTCAACAACCATACCAACATTAGCCCTGACCGCATTGTCTAAAACATCCCCGGGCTGACTCTTTGCTTTGTCAACAGCCGGCTGGATGGCTTTGACCAGGCTGCCGATATGCCCAGGAGCCTCGCCACCTTGCACTGTTGCGCCCACAGCACCGCACCGCTCGTGACCAAGAACCATGATGTATTGAACGTCTAAATGATCCACAGCATATTCGATGCTGCCTATGGCCTCATCATTCAGGATATTGCCGGCCAATCGTATTACGAACAGATCACCCAATCCTTGATCGAAAAGAATCTCAGGAGGCACTCTTGAATCAGAACAACACACAACTACTGCAAAAGGGTGCTGACCCTTAGCAACTTCGATGCGACGTTTTGCCGTTTGGTTAATGTGGGTCTGTTTTTCATTAACATACCGTTTGTTGCCATCGAGCAATTTTTGCTGAGCTTCCTTGCCAGTAACAGCCGTATCCGTTTGCATGGCCAAAGCCGCAGTACTGAAAAGCACTAGAATCATAAAGCCGACCACAAGCATACTTGTCCTTTTCATATTCTTTTCCCTTTTTGTTTTGATATTGTTATAGTATTTGTCATAAATATTTTCATGATAGTAAACTACTAAAGTTTCGCAGTAAAATAATTGCATGAAATACGAAATAATTATTTGATATAATTAATAAATATCTTGAAAAGCAGCTCCAGTTTTAGTATATTTGATTTTGCCAATCAATTAAATTCACTAAAAAAAGGAGCTGCC
>JAHIFE010000129.1 GCA_018901125.1 Pseudomonadota bacterium
ACTTTATTGTTTGATTCCAGGTAGGTACGAAATTTGTCAAGCGACATTGCATAATTCCTTTCAGTATTATCTATCTGGGAAGATAATATTGATAATTCATGCAAAATCTTAAGTTCAGAATTGATAACATCGACCGAAATCTATTTTGAATAACATTATAATTTATAAAAGCTACTTGATTTTAAAGTAATAATATGTTTTAAGGGACTTCCGTCATTATTTCCAGCCATTGATAGCAAATTTGTATAGGGTATGTCCACACTTTATTTTGCGCAAAACAGCATTTAATATAAAAATAATATATAAAAATAAGGCATTATATTTTAATATAATTAATATTAATTTGAACAATCAAACCAACCTACCGAAAAAAATAGAAAGGTAGGTAATAATAATGTTAACAGCAAACCATGGAACTAAAACAGGCAAAATATGAATCAGAATGGAAAATAGCGAATGAGATTTTAAACGCTACTGTCCATTACCTTTATTCTATTGGCAAACCGTTGTGGACTGAAGAGCAAATTTCTATTGATGGTCTAAAAAATTCTTACAAATTAAATGAGCTTCATTTTGTAATAGAAAACGATGAACCAATTGGAGTTGTTTTCCTTCAAACATCAGATCCAATATTTTGGCCTGAAATAGCTGGAGGTGGGAGTTTGTTTTTTCATAAATTAGCAATGCACCCAAAGTACATGGGAAAGAAAAAAGGAAACAAAGTGGTTGAACTGATAGTTGAGCATGCAATAAAAAATGATTTCACATGGATCAGGCTTGATTGCAATGATAGACAAGAACTTCTTCAATTTTACCAGAATAATGGTTTTTCATACGTTGATACAAAAATTATTGAAGGTTTCAATACAGCCCGTCATCAGCTATTAACCACGAACTTTACCCGACAGCAAGGGCCTGCCGGCCCATGCTGCGTGTAAGTTCGACCGTTAGCTTGGGTGAAAGTACTTTCAAAAGGATAGATGGAAATGCAATTAATACAGCTTTACGATACCTTTCTCTCGTTGGGGCGGCTTGCTGTGATTATGGAACTCGGCAGGGTTTCAAAGAAAACTGATGCGCAATTACACTCCGACCTCGTCAAGTTCTGTGCGATGGACACAGATATTGCGCCAAACTTCGATAATGCCAAAAAACTCATGATTGCGGACCCGCCGATATCTTGGCCGCCCGGAGATATCTCAGAATGGGCACGTATTTCGGAATCATTCAACAAAGCTGCCCGTTCCGGTGACCCTAGGCTTGAGATATTTTGGCGAATTGCCGGAGCGCTTGGGTGGACTCTCTGGGTACCGCTTCCCGAGGGCACAAAGGATTTGTTCCGCGAGCAATTAAACGAACTTGGCTTTTCGCATGAAGAGGTAAACGACATACTTGGTGGTCTATTATCCAAAGAGGACGGTCAACGTCTTGAAGCAGGAGAACGAATTCGTAAATTCGTACGGAGTTTGTCAGTCTCGGATGACTACCGATTCTTACAAAATAAAACAACTCAGCAAGAATCAAGGACCTCTGAGTCGCAATTGCCCATCTTTCACCGGCGCTCGGTGCCACACGAACAGGATCTAGTTTTTGTACTTATGCCGTTCACCGAAAGCTGGTCGGAATATATTTGGAAAGAAGAAATTCAGAAATCTGTTCATCAATATCAAAGTACGAAGCTCCGTTGCATGAGAGCTGATGACCTCTTCGGGCATGATGTCATGATTGACATTTACGAATCGATTACCAAGGCACGAATCGTAATTGCTGACATAACGAATCGAAACGCCAATGTCTTTTACGAATTGGGAATAGCGCACAGTCTTGGGAAAGATGTAATACTCCTATCTCAAGGCACCGATCATATACCCTTTGACTTGCTTCGCTTTCGTCACTGCATTTATTCAAATGATGGGCCTGGATATAAGAGGTTACGTGAGTACCTTCCGAAGGCGATAGAAAGCATATTGAACGATGAAATATCCGGCTAACGATTCACTGGTGCTGACCCGGCCAAAAAGCGGCCGGGCCGCACAGTTCAATTGTTGTGCGTATAAACAGATGAGTAGAGAATCTATTATTAAGAAACGCTATGCAGGAATATTAGCCACTGTACTATTTGCGGTTTGGGTACTGATATCCGAATTTTGCCCTGTGATTATTGGTGGAGACATTGGTTCTTTTCTCTATGTGACATTTCATTTTATTTTGAACCCTTTAATAGGAATTATCATCCTCGCTTACGCGGTATGGCACAGTTATCGGACTGATAAGGTGTTTGTTAAATTTGCAGATATTATCGCATGCACTTTTCCAGTTTTCATAATTTATACAGGATTTACTGGCAGCCTGTGGTTAACTGAAGTACTTGGAATAACTTTTCGATAAGGTGATGCGCTGTGGAAATATTAAAAGGTAAAGCGCACAACAAATCGCTGTTGGGGACGGCGAATAGCATGCCGCCCCAAAGCTTGCCGTTGGGTCGAGAGAATATGAATAAAACCGAAATTACTACTATGTCAGAATTCATTTTAGAAATTGAATCTCTTGCGCAAAAAACAACTTATGCAGAAGACAGGCCGATCTATGAAAAGCTTCTAGCGCAATCAGCTAAATTAATAGCAAAGCTCATAAATAAGCAACCAATTGGCGATGATATCGCTTCAATGGAAAGGCTTTTTGGAAATACCTGGTTTAAAGACACAACATCATATTCAAAGGCATACGGTGCTTGGGACAGATTTAAGGAATTATTTTCTAGATCAATTCACGGGATGACAGTTAATGAGCGACTATTCAATTTAGGGTTACTCAACGAATTTGATGCAGCAGTTGCTAAAAAAGATAAAGCAAGGTTACGAGCAGTTCTTTTTAAGTGTTTTTTAGATGAAGAAAATATACAGGCAATAATAGTTAGTGAAATAAAGTAAATGAAAGACCCAACCAGGCGCTAGAGCCGATCGCAGCGCCAGGGCGCTGCTCCGGCTCAGCTCGTCGTTCGCTTTCACAGAGATTTTTATGGATTTAATCGAAATAAACGATACTCTCTTAGAATACCGACCAGATAATTTAATTTTGCAGTCGTTTCAGGCGCGGGACAGAAAACTTTGCATAGCCTTCACCTGTGATGGCGGAGAAAGAGAGGATTTTGCTTACATCGTAGAATTTACGCATGCAGTCTGTTTTCATGTGCCATCAGTCCTTTATGTTCCAATTCAGTTTCGGGTGTCGGATACCAAACTGGCAAAAAATTATATTCCATCAATAAGTTTGGATGAATCAGAGTTCGGAGAAAAAGGTTTAAAGTTAGTCTTATTATGCAACGAAAAAGCACTACCAGTAGGGTATTATATCGCCGCGGAATCCGTTCTATCCGAATGGGTATCACGTGAGAAGTGCGATTTTGTGTGGTGATAATAACGAATAAAAAAGCGAACAACCGCCTGCACAAGGACCGCAAAAGGCGGGCGGCCTTGGTTCTGGCGTATTCATCAATTAACTTTTCTCTGTCGAAGTCCGCATTTCTTTTGCGGCCTGTAAGGCGGAGCGTTATGCTGATAGAAGCGGAGCGTTATGCTGATAGAAAATGAACAATTATGAACCAAGACTGGATTCTACAAAAAAAAGAAACACGCCGAGCCTTCTCTAATGCGACCTGGGTTCCCTTGAGAGCATCCAGTAGTGTCGAGAAAGGTGACGTTCGAAATATTGGTTATGTCAGTGAGTACTTTGGATGTGGTTCTGTTGCTTTCCCTCCTGAGCACCGGGAAGTTGCGGAGCAACTTGGTTGGAGTAGCATTGGAATCAGTCACAATGCACAGCCATATGCTTACGAGGATGGTTATTACTCATCCATCGAGCAGTATCAATACAACGACAAAGAACCCATCGGAATTCACCTTGTCTTCGAGCATCCTCAACCGGTAGTTGGCGGAAGGTTATGGATACTGAATCCTGATTTGGTTGTCGCTCTACATTTAATAAAGGATGGGGAAAACTGGGTAAGGCCAGAAGAGAATTTTGTTGTAGTGGCTCGTGAGGATCTTGATGAAAAAGGAGAGCATCGCCTTATCGAGATCAAACGAGAATTTCTTCTCGATTATTTAGCGGCAAGAAACCTGTCACTTCGCCTCTCATACTACCGTCAAAGAGTGGAAAATGTCGCTGCACTTGAAGGCAGCGCATACGCTAATTTAACGAATCAACAAGAGCAACGAGATGGCGGGCGATTTGAGCTTCTAATTCGCAGTTTAAATGATGTCTATGGGGGAAGTTGGGCTTCTTTCAGGGTATGGCGAAATGATGTTGATGAAGATGAAGACGCCCCAGTGATGGGGCCAGAAAATAATGACAATACAGATTATGAAAGCGCGAAGGGGCATCGGAGTGGTTATGAAGGTATAAGGGTAGAAGGCGAGTTTTGGCGTGATGAATGGATCGAGCATCAAGGGCAAAGTAAGCGTGTGCGAGGAGATGCAGATACGAATCTTCCCCAATTCATAGTGGAGACTGACGGGACACGCTTGGCATCTGCCGATTTAGATAATGAAGACATTGGCCGGTGGCTGTGGTTCCGCTCAAGCGTAATCAACGAGCTGCTCGGTCTCCGTGGATTTTCTCTTGAGTGGTATACGGCAGAAACAGGTGGTATTCGCTCCACATCTGGGTATGTGACCCACTTCGGAATTAATTCTTCGGATTTAATCACTGTCTATGCCTATGACGTCGCCCGTCTTGCCGCATGGGAGCAGCATATTTGGGCTGCTCATAACGTTGTGCCGGATGGGAAGGTTTCAAATGAGTTATTAGCATCGCAAGTAAAAGCAAAGCCAGCATCTACACAAGCTGTTGAAGACCTTCTTTTCAAGGTTATGGAGTTGATAGATGGGGGATTTCGTCAAAAGTTCAACGTTTCTCTTTACACTCACGACATAGAGCATGCCGCAGCCATGGTGCATACCCCCTGTGTCAGGATAGATGTCGCCTCTGATGTTCCGAGTTGAGAGATTGTTCGCGCCAGGAGGAGGCCAGGAGCCCCCGGGGGCTCCTGGCCTCCTCCTGGCGCGGCGGTCGATGAGAAGCTGCTCTCAACCTACAAT
>JAHIFE010000130.1 GCA_018901125.1 Pseudomonadota bacterium
AGCCACTTTCAAAACGTTTCAGTTTGGTCAAGGTCAAGGCGGGTGAAAATTTTAACCGCAGGAATACATGGAGTATTTCGAGGATTAAAATTTTCGCCCAACGCAGAGATCGGCCAAAATGGGACGTTTTGAAACTGGCTCGGGAGAGATAAGTTGACAAAAATCAGTATAAAAGAAAAGCTCAAACACAAAATTTATAATGGTGAAAGAATTACGCCGGAGGAAGCTTGCAGTCTTTTTTCATGGGATCTTTTAGAGCTTGGCGAAGCCGGGGACATAAGAAGAAAACTGATATCGCCCGAAGAAGAAGTTGGCTTTATTATTGACCGTATAATTAACTATTCAAATATTTGCGAAGCGGCATGTAATTTTTGCGCCTATCACGCAAGGGCAAATCTAATAAAACCTTATGAGCTTTCAATGGATGAAATTCTGGCAAAAACCAAAGAGCTTGTTTTAATAAATGGAACGCAGGTTATGCTGCAAGGAGGGCTACATCCGGATTATACTCTTAATAAATATGTAAACATGGTAAGAGAAGTAAAAAAGCATTTCCCTCAAATATATCTTCATTCGTTTTCACCAAGCGAACTGTTTCACATATCAAAAAAAAGTTCTGTTTCAATAGATGAAGTAGTATCGGAATTAAAAGATGCCGGTCTAGATTCCGTACCGGGGGCTTCGGATTTGCTGGTAGACAGGATACGTAAAAAGGTTAGCCCGAACAAAGCAAGCAAAGAACAATGGTGCGAAGCGATATTTGCCTTGCACCGCCACAATATGAAATCATCTGCAACAATGACTTACGGCATGGGTGAAACCGAAGAAGAAAAAATCGAACATCTGAATTTTTTGCGTGATATTCAGGATGAAACACGGATATTCAGGGCTTTCATACCCTGGTCTTTTTCTCCGGCAAATACAAGATTGCAAGATATTGAACCGGCTACAGGCATCGATTATCTTAAAATAGTTGCAATCGGCCGTATTTTTTTGGATAACATCAAATACATCCAGGCCGGTTGGCTGACCGAAGGCCTGAAAACCGCACAACTTGCGCTTACAATGGGAGCAAATGATATGGGTGGTGTGCTGATGGAAGAAACAGTAGTAAAGGCCACCGGCATTGAAACCAAAGTATGTACGGAAGAATTTATTGATATTATAAAAAACGCAGGTAAAACACCTGTGTTAAGAGATTCAGATTACCGGATTATAAGAAGATATTAAAATGACAAATCTCTCCATAGCATTTTCACCATGCCCGAACGACACATTCATATTTGATGCAATGCTTCACGATCGCATAGATACTTTGGGATATGCTTTCACGCCTCATATTGATGATGTAGAAACGCTTAATATTGCAGCTTTTAAAAACACATATCAAATCACAAAACTTTCATTTTATGCATATCTTCTATTAAAAAAGCATTATACGCTTTTAGATTCGGGAGCTGCTCTTGGCTTTGGATGCGGCCCTCTTCTGGTATCAGGTAAAAATACCCGGTTTTCAGAAACTTCTAAAATTGCAGTTCCCGGCAATTATACTACTGCTTTTCTTCTTCTTAAACTCTGGAATCCTGAAATCAAAAATATAGTAGTAACCGGATTTGACAAAATTCTGCCAGGAATAAAAACCGGTGAATATGACGCGGGTCTTATTATTCACGAAGGAAGGTTTATTTATCCTGATTATGATTGCATAAAGATTATAGATCTTGGACAGTGGTGGGAAAAAGAAACAAAGCTTCCCATACCGCTTGGATGCATTGCAATCAGGAATGATCCCGCTACAATCGTTCATAAAAGCCAGATTGAACTTTTAATAAGAAATTCCATACTCCATGCAAAAAATAACAAAGAAGATTCGCTCTCCTTTATATTAGATCATGCCCAGGAAATGGATAGAAAAGTAGTAGATGAGCACATCAATCTTTATGTTAATGATTTCAGTATTTCATTAGGAGAACCCGGAAGAAATGCTATTAATGCTTTGGAGGAAATGACCAGGTGGAAAAAAATTCTTTAGACTGTTTAGTCATGGTCATGGCAACTACTCTTGAAGCCAAACCCTTTATAGACGGGCTTTCATTGATACGCAAAAGTGATAAACCCTTTCCTGTTTACAAAAATAAAAACTATATTCTTATTATTTCAGGAATAGGAAAAACAAACGCGGCAATTGCATGCGCTTATGCTTGCTTAACATTTCCCAATTGCCGCATAATCAATCTTGGCGCGGCAGGAGCTACAGGCACAAAGCATTTGCTTGGAAATAGTTTTCATATCACAGGAGCTGTTGAGTTTGACAGGCCTCATTGGAAATCAAAAACTCCTTATGTGCACAAACCGGATTTTCTTGAAGGATTTTCACACGCAAAAATCGCAACCTCAGACCACCCGGTTATTGATCTTAAAGAAAGAAAAAAAATATCTTTACTGGCAGACCTTGTAGATATGGAAAGCGCTTCAGTTATTCAGGCATGTAAAAAATTTAATGCCAGATGCTATATCTTTAAATTTGTTAGCGATACGCCTGAGCATGTAAACAATACGGATATTGTCGATAATATAAAAAAATACAGAAATGATTTTTTTATTTTTTTTCAGCAGGACATAATGCCGCTTTTATAATGCGCTGTTTTTCATCCTTCATATTAAGCGTTACAGCAATCTGAGGCAACCGATTCTATCTTTGATAATTCATCTGCCATCCGATGCTCAGCGTACCATAAATCATATGCTTGCTGCATTCTCAACCATAGTACCGGCCCATTGCCGGCAAACCTTCCTATTCTAAGAGCCATTTCTGTTGTAATAGGATGCGTGCAAGCTAAAACACGATGCAATTGTTGGCGAGAAACGCCGAGGCGCTTTGCAGCTTCGCTAACTGAAAGACCAAGGTTTTTAAGTACGTCTTCTCGCAAAATCTCACCGGGATGTACCGGTGGCCTTTGTAAAGGCCGTTTAATTAAATATTCTCCCATGTTTTACCTCAATGGTATTGTTCAAGATCAACCTTCAAAACATCGCCGTCTTCCCATTCAAATGTAATACACCATGGACCATTAACGTGAATACTATATCGTTTTGGCACTCCCCGAAGTCCATGGAAATTAAAACCAGGAACATTTAAATCTGTTAAAGATTCCGCTTGATCCAAAGCATCTAAACGTCGTAGAGAGCGTGATTGTAAATTCTGCTGAACCTTTGGAGAGCTACCATGTTCAAATAGTTCAGCAAGCCCCTTATGCCTGAAGGTTTTTATCATATCGCATATTGTATCAAATATTGTTACAGTGTCAATTCAATTATTACACAACTGGGCCACATTCATCTCAACTCGCTAATGGCCGCACTTGTTTCGGATTTAAAGCTGGAAGTCACCGGAAAATTATTCAGGTACGCAACCTTCTGTGCTATTGGGCAGTCAGAGAGCTGAGATTAACAATAACATCACTTTACCTCCGACGGAATCTATCGGGAACATCTGTTGATAAGGCTGTAATACGCGGTGAGAAAATTGCAAAGGCGAATAATTATATCCTTTTTGATAAATAAGTTAGGAAGTATAATACGCCATCTATTATCCCCCCACATCTGATTTAAACTTTAAATAATTCGATAAATATTTAACTCAAGGGATAAGACCTTTTTGTCTCGCGTGCCTCCAGATATCGGAATCAGAAAAGAGATCAATCTCTTCATCCAAATGAAAATCAAGAAGAAATCTATCTGCTAGTTTGTTTTCATACTTCTGAGTTGGGTACAAAACAGCCAACAAAGGCTTTAAAGGTATTTTTTGATTTTCAAGTAGCTCATTTTCAATAACTTCAATATAATGAATCCCATAAGTAAAAGGTGAATTTGGATTATCCCGTTTCCAAATAACCCCAAAACGAAGGTCACATTTATTATTTATTTTATGTTCATTATTAGGATGATAAATACAATAATTCTCTGCGTTACAGTTTTCCTTTGTATCTTTACCATTCCAGCAGCCAAATTTCCTTGTCTGCCTAAAATGTTCTATAGTGTTAATACAGCTTTTATTGCTTCTGTATGGTGCTTTCATCCAAGGATTTCTCAATAAGCCTGATGGCAAGCGTAAATTAAAGGCTTCCATGAATGGAATTATATCAGATATCTGAAAATTCCCGGTTGAGTTAGTATAATTGTCCATTAAAAAAGTTAAAAAGGCTTGATGGACAAAAGAAGTTTCCTTTCTTAATTGCTCGATATCAGATGAAGTTGATTGAAATACTAATCTGTTGGATTCGATGGAAGATCCTACCTCATCACTAATTTTTTTATCTTGGACAGTATAGCGCTGTTTACTGTAATAAGCTATCAGCTTACGTATAACCATGCTTGGCGTATTATCTACAAAAGGCTTAGCGATTTTTCCTAATTCATCATAAACATCATCATCTATTTCAATAGTTTTCATATATACCCCCCCCTTTTTCTGATTAATAAGCATTTATATTATCTGTACAGTTAATATAGACTTACTGTAAAGCCAAGCAGCTTACTGTAATAAAAACAAACAAAACAATTTTATAATTTTAGGAGAAAAAGGTCACCTATTCTCATGGCTCTTGATTTGAGTTTTATACAATTATTATAATAAATGGAAAGCGTGTCACGTCCATTTAGAATAGCAATCATGGTGCTGGTGGTATTGTGTTATGAATTTTGATAAAATATGTGAATTGCAAAGTGCTTTTTCGATAATCTCATTAGCTTTAAATAAACTGAAGATAAATTAGTATTAAACCGATATTGGCCATTGACAATGATATCAATAATGATACTATAATAACATGATTAAAATTGACGAGATTATAATCAGAATGACGCAAACCCCGAAAGGAATACGTTTCACCGATTTATGTAAGGTTTGCGATCATTTCTTTGGGGAACCACGTCAAAGCACCGGCAGTCACCGAATTTACAAAACACCCTGGCAAGGAGACCCACGAATAAATATACAAAACGATAAAGGAAAAGCAAAATCATATCAGGTGAAGCAGGTACTTTTGGCTATTGAAAAATTGGAGGTAAATCATGGCATTAAAAAATGACCGATATACATACCGAGTAACATGGTCAGAAAATGATAATGAACATGTGGGTTTGTGTGCTGAATTTCCAAGCCTGAGCTGGCTTTCTGCTACACCGGAAGCTACCTTAAAAGGAATACGTAAATTAGTGTCAGAAGTTGTTGCAGATATGGAAGCCAACGATGAGTCTATACCGGAGCCTATTGCTTGTCGGCAGTATAGTGGCAAGTTTATGGTCAGAATTCCTCCGGAGGTTCATCGCAATCTTGCTATCCGAGCGGCTGAATCCGGAATCAGTATTAATCGCGTTGTCAGTTCAAAATTAAGTCAATAAATTAAACTACACGACATCAGTTTCCCGCGTAACATAAAAAAAATCGCGCATCCGCTGAGACCGGTTTTTACATAGAAAATAAAAAGGAATATACCTATCGATAATCCGGCTTTATCCAAATGCGACTTTATCTTCTAATTCTCTATCGAAGCTCCCTGAAGCAGATTCATATCTTTATAAATAAGGAAATACCGGAGCGTTCGGTGATTATAAGAAGCTGTTCGATAATCGAATTAAATATACTGGAAAATTATGCCTTACGATAAAAAACCAGGGGTTAGCCTGCAGGCCAAAGTGATGCTTATTTTTCTTGTTCTTGCACTAGTTCCCCTTCTGATTATTGGGTGGTTTTCGATTAAAACAACCGAGGACCTGATAGCCAGCATGGTTATTCGTCAACTTCAAAATGTAGCAGTAGACAAGGTTGCTATTCTCGAACGCTGGCTTGATGAACGTAAGGCGGATCTGATGGTTGTTGCCGGGACATCGATATTAAAATCCATGAATCCCGATCTGATAGCTCCTTACCTTAATCTTGTGCGCGATAAATATGGCGTTTATAAAAATTTAAAAGTAGTTTCGGCTTCCGGAAAAATTATTTTTAATAGCAGAAAAGACATCTCCAGCCCAAAAATAAACGACGCCGGAACTTATATTGCCAGAGACGCTCTGTATATGTCCGACATTACATATTTACCCGAAGAGAAGGAATCGTCCTTTGATATCGCAGTTCCCGTCACAGGTGATAATGGCAAGCTTTTAGGAACGGTTTACGGCAGCGTTGGGACTAATAAAATAGTATTCTTTATTCTTAATGTATCTTTAGGCGTTACCGGCGAATGTTATCTTGTGGATAGGGATGGAAGATTCCTTGCACACAAGGAGCCTTCAAGAATTTTAACGGAAAACATCTCTCAGTCTGAAAGCTTCAAAAAAATATTCGAAAAACGAGACGGCAAAAAGGCATATCTGGATTATCGCGGCATAGAAGTACTGGGCGCTTCCCTGAATGTCGGCGGCACAGACTGGTATATTGTTGTTGAACAGGATTACGAAGAGGCTTTTCAGAGTGCAAAAACCCTTAAACGCATAATTTATATTACTCTTATTTTATGCATCGTAAGCGCATTTATGCTTACATGGATGATTTCGTACCGGATTGTAAGCCCTATAAGAACGCTCAGCAGATATGCCGGAAATATAGCTGTTTCAAAATTTGACAATCCGATTGTAAAAATTAACACAAATGACGAGATCGGCTTGCTTTATAGCGCATTTGAAGACATGTCGCACAAACTTCAGGAGCGCCAGAACAATCTTGAAAAAAAAGTCGGGTTAAGAGAAGCGGAACTGAAAGAAACAAAAATTATTGCGGAACGTTCGGAAAAGTTTGCCGCAATGGGAAGAATGGGTGCTGCTGTTGCTCATGAAATAAGGACCCCCCTTACTTCCATTAAACTTTTCCTGGAATCCGTACAGGATCAGATCGAACGTTTTCCGGAAGACAAAGAAGATTTCCGGATCGCGATGAAGCAGGTCAACAGAATTGAAGCAACTATAAACAGGTTTCTTGAATTTACAAAACCACAGGCTCTTATGTTTTCGGTAATTGATGTGGCAAAACTTATAAAAGATGTTCTCTCTATAGTCAGGCCTCTTGCAAATCGTCAGGAATGTGCACTTAATGTCAGGATTGATGATAATCTCCCGTCAATAAATGGAGACAGAAAGTTATTGTCCGAAGCTCTTATCAACCTTCTTATTAACGCTCTTGAGGCAATACCTTTGCACGGCGTTGTTTCCATGACAGCTGCCGAAGATATTTTTAATCTGTATGACAAAAATGAACCCTGTGTTAAAATTGAAATTTGTGATACCGGCCAGGGGATTCCCGAGGATCAGATTGAAAATATCTTTGAGCCGTTTTTTACCACAAAAGCATCCGGTACTGGACTGGGACTTCCGCTTGTGCTAAATACGATTAAAAATCATGGCGGAGTAGTACATGTTAATAGTGTTTTTCAACAGGGAACGACATTTACCATTTTTCTCCCCATAAAAATCAACCAACCGATATTAGAAAATGATGGAAAAAATATTACTAGTTGATGATGATGAAGGTCTGTTACACTTTTTAAGCAGATTTTTTCAAAGGAAAGGTTATGAAGTAACCGCCTGCCTTAATGGCAGGGCCGCTATTGAAAAAATAAACAAGGAAAGTTTCGATCTTATTCTTCTTGATTATAAGATGCCCGAATTCAATGGGCTGGATACTTTAGCGGAAATTAAAGCCGTTGAGGTAAAAACGCCCGTGATCATAATGACGGCTTACGGCACAACGGATCTGACCATTGAAACCATGAAGAAAGGCGCTTACGACTATCTTGTAAAGCCTTTTGACAGAAAAGATCTGAGCCGTATCGTCAATGATGCACTTGCTATTAGCCGCCAGATGAAAGAGATTGTCAGCTTTCCCGATTCTACAACTGTTGTTCCGGCTTCAATGGATAGAAATTCGCATCAGATCATAGGCAACAGCAAAATAATGCGGGATATTTATAAGCTGATAGGCCAGATAGCGGAAAAAGATGTTTCGGTGCTGATAACAGGCGAAAGCGGAACGGGAAAAGAGTTGATGGCAAGAGCCATATACCATCACAGCTGTCGCAAAGATAAACCTTTTATCGCTATTAATTGTGCCGCCATACCCGAAACTCTTTTTGAAAGCGAATTGTTCGGACATGAGCGGGGTGCATTCACCGGAGCTGAAAGGACATACATCGGTAAAATTGAGAGATGCGACAATGGCACTCTTTTTTTAGATGAGATCGGCGAAATGTCTCCTGCCCTGCAGGCTAAGCTGCTGCGGGTTCTTCAGGAAGGTGAAATCGAAAGGCTGGGCGGAAACCGGATCATCAAAGTTAATGTACGCGTGATAACTGCTACCAATAAAAATCTTGAAAAAGAGGTTGCACTTGGCGGATTCAGAAAAGATCTTTACTGGCGCCTGAAAGTTATTTCCATCGATATTCCGCCTCTAAGGCAACGCATGGGAGATGCCCCGGATCTGGTGGATTATTTTCTGAAAAAATTTAGTTTGGAATACAACAGGCCTCTTTGCTACTTGTCAGGAACAGCTTTAAACAAACTGACCTCATATTCATGGCCGGGAAATGTGCGTGAGCTTGAAAACTGTATACGACGCGCCGTTTTGCTCAGCACCGGGGATGTGATAGCTGAAGGAAACCTGATGATACCTGACCCGAAGGAAGAACATGTTCTGCAGACTCTGAACCGTGAGCAGTTAATTGAGCGTCTGAAAGAAAAACTGGAAGAAATAATCCCTGAAATACTGCGCCTTTCGAAACAGAATATCCATACCAATCTTATTGAAGTAGTTGAAGAAACCCTAATCAGTAAGGTTCTTCGCGAATGCGGCAACAACCAGGTCCAGGCCGCCAGAATGCTTGGAATCAGCCGAAACACATTGCGGCATCGCCTTAAAAAACAACTCGATAAGCAGGAAGATGATCAGGAAACTTAATAAAAACTGAACAGGCATAAAACTGATCAATTATTATGTTGCTGTTCAAATGTCATACAGCTAAGCACATTTCCCTATTAACATCTTTATTACCAATAAGTTACCTTCATATCATATATTCTGCAATCCATATGAACTGTTTATTTTTAATCATCGGACATTTCCTGATTCTTTAACCTCATTTTCATCGTAAATACATTTAGCTATAAATACTGATAGTTATATCTTTTAGTAAATATATTTTCTCCCGGCATATCTTTTGCGTAGAGTACCCAAGAACAGAAATTGAAGCCAAAAATTACCGGCAATTTTAGATGTTTCTATTAACAGGCTGTATTTATTTTAAAAAAGGGGGTTTCCACATGCGGATGAATCAAATACAAAAGTTGGATGACGGCTTTGAGGATAGAACCTTTATTCATATGAATAAAAATATGAACCGTGAGGGACTTCTTATAAGCGAAAGAATTGAGGAAATCATGATGATGTGCGACAGGGAACATCCCGTTTATGAACAGATAAGCAGTTTCAGTATCGCATTATACACACTCGGTTTTTTCAATTGCGATGATTTGATGTCCTTTCAGGATATTGACGCGCATGAAGCGGCTGTTATTTTAAGCGAACATTTTGAAAAAATCAATCAGGATAACCTGCCGCAAGAATACAATATTACCGAATCAAAGGAACAATATCTGCTGGTTGTAGGAGATCCTCTGTTTCCGGTACATTTTGCCGTTCTTGCAGATACAAACGGTTCAAGACCATTTTTTTCTAAACTGCCTTTGTTTGGCAGCGGTTTTGACAGCCTTGAGGAATTGATGGATGAATTCTCAGGTATCGAAGGAATAAGCCCTGATGATTTTCATTTTTTCCAAAAAACAATGTACGGGACAATACCTGCTTCATCAATTGGTAAAATATATATAGTGAAAAATTATTAATGGCATCAGAATTATTTAAAAATAAATTTTAAAATTCCAAGGAGACAGTTGAATGTCAGTTATCAAGAGCGTCATTGACAAAGTAAAGCAAACAGACCCGGGACAGAATGAGTTTCACCAGGCTGTTACAGAGGTTCTGGAATCACTGGAACCAACGACCAAGCGGCATCCTGAATTTGTAAAAAATGGCATATATGAAAGAATTGTTGAACCGGAAAGAGCTATTATTTTCCGGGTACCCTGGGTTGATGATAAAAACCGTGTTGTAGTCAACCGTGGGTTTCGAGTACAGTTCAATAATGCAATAGGTCCTTTTAAAGGAGGCATCCGGTTCCACGCTTCAGTGAATCTGAGCATCATCAAATTTCTGGGATTTGAGCAGATTTTTAAAAATTCTCTTACAACTCTGCCTATGGGTGGCGGAAAAGGCGGTTCCGACTTTGATCCAAAGGGGAAATCCGATTGCGAGATTATGCGTTTCTGCCAGGCATTTATGAGAGAACTTTTTAGACACATCGGCCCTGAAACCGACGTACCCGCAGGAGATATCGGTGTGGGTGCACGCGAAATAGGCTATATGTACGGCTATTATAAAAAACTCAAAAATGAACATACCGGAGTTTTGACGGGAAAAGCTCTTGAATATGGCGGAAGCCTTATAAGACCGGAAGCCACAGGATATGGAACAGTTTATTTTGCAGCTGAAATGCTGGCAACAAGGGGAATTGATTTCAAGAATAAATGTGTGGCCGTCAGCGGCTCCGGCAATGTCGCCCAGTTCGCCATTGAAAAGGTTAACCAGATGGGTGGAAAGGTGATTTCGGTTTGTGACTCAAACGCAACTGTTATAGACGAAAAGGGTATAGACAGCGATAAGTGCTGTTATATCATGGAACTGAAAAATGTTAACCGCGGACGTATAAGTGAATATGCGGATAAATATAAGACTGTCTGTTTTGAAGGCAAAAATGTATGGGATGTCATAAGAGAGCAAGGCATCAAAGTAGATATTGCTTTGCCATGCGCCACTCAAAATGAAATCGATGCAGATAATGCCACAGCCCTTGCAAAAAACGGCTGCATCTGCGTGGCGGAAGGCGCTAATATGCCTTCTACTCCTGAAGCTGTTAAAATTTTCCAAGATAACAACATTCTTTACGGTCCGGGTAAAGCAGCCAATGCCGGCGGTGTGGCTACTTCCGGCCTTGAAATGAGCCAGAACAGCATGAAAATGTCATGGACCAGGGAAGAAGTGGACAACCGGTTGCTGATTATCATGAAAAGCATTCATAATTCATGTCTAAATGCGGCAGAAGCCTACGGCAGGAAGGGAGATTACGTAACGGGTGCCAATATAGCCGGGTTCGTAAAGATCGCAAAGGCTATGCTCGCCTACGGAGTAGTATAGATAATAACTATCCGGGATGATTTGTTGCTCTGGCTAATCCAACAGGTAACAAATCATCCTTTGGGTTACTACATTGGAGTGAATCATTAATCCTTTCCCGCTCAGATCCCAAACCTTTACAACATGGCTCAGGCGATTTTCCCCAAGGCTTATGCTATCGAGCAGATTCGGCAATTCCCGAAACCAGTTCTGATTGAATTTCACATCGGGATTTTCCGGGTAAACCGCAAAATAGAAAATGCCCGTTTCAATAAGATCATGAAAAAAGTGTGTCCCAAAGGACAAGTCCGGAATAAGACTTCCATCCCGGTAGCTTAATTCCGCAAGTACTGTAATATGATTAATTTCTGAAAAATTTACCGGAACACCCATCTCAGGTGAAGAAGTTCCCCATCTTCCAGGCCCCATCAACATAGTTGGTGTTTTTTCCCTGTCAGTCACCATTTTATTTAATTTGCCGATCAGACGAGCTACACTGTATTTTTCTGTCTGTAAAAGTTTAGTGTAGGATTCGGGATCGACAAAGATTATTCTTGAAATCGGTTGCGAAACATTTCCACCCATAAAATTTCCTTCTGTACGGACAATAATTTTCTCTTCCGGTATTGCTTCCGACTCTGTAGTGTTGCCGATGTGCTCGATAGTTTGAAAGGGACGGCATTGCAGCAAGTTGATCTGAATATCGTTTTCCTGGTTGAAGTTAATCGTAAACTCAATATCAACAGGATTATTGTATGTATTTTCAAGCCGTTTCAGCATTTTCCCCGTTAAATCGATAAAAGATGTTTTTGTAAGAAACGGATCAAAGGTAAGAACCCATATATCCCTGCCCGGTTTACCCATATCCAGTAAATTCTGATAAGCTTCCGTATCTCTTATCCCAACAAGTTCAAGGTTTTCCGGCACTTCTTCTTCAAGCAACCTATCCATCGGTACGGTTTCTATCTGATTTGCCTCCAGATTCAACACATCAACAAAATGCTGCGAATACTTCCTGATGTCTTTCATTCCGGATAGTGGCTTTACTATCGGGTCGTCCAAAGCAACGATTCTCGGGTAATCATTTTCAACTCTGTTAACAGCTCGTGTTCCCAGCCCTAATACCAGCCGTATCATACCGGCTTTTTCGTCCATACCTTTTTTCCAGACAAAGGGATTGCGGGATAAGCCCACACCGGCAAGCTCCGGGAAAAAATAACGTTTATGGTAAGCGCCTGATACCCGTTGAACCAGGATGGCCATCTGCTCATCCATTTGATCAAGCTTTCTTTGCAATCTATATGCAAGAGCATCCTCGCTCATGGTGCTTGCAAATATTTTACGGACCGCTTCTTCAAAATTATTATATCTTACCCCGGGAGAACCCTGGTTTACGCAAAAAAAGCTCTCATATTTTCCCGCAAAGGCACTGCCAAAAGCATCCTCAAGAAGGCTGCTGGAACGAACTATAATAGGTGATTGACCAAAATATTCCAGCATCAGCTGAAATTGTTCCTTAATCTCTTCAGGAAAGTCGCCGCTTAACATCTTATGGTTAAGCTCTTCGGCTTTATCAAAATACCCTTCCTTTGTTTTATGAGCCATGAAAAGTTTCCACCATCCATTACGGACTATGTAAGAATAAAACACATCAGAGCCTATATAAAATGAATCATGATGCTCCAGAACATCACTCCATTTAAATGATTCATCCTGCATCAAAATCTTTCTCGACAAGAGCATCCCCACAGATTTTCCACCGATGAACCCGGTTCCGATCAGTCTTTCCTTTATTTGCAGAAGATCTTCCAATGATATATGCTTTCTTATCAGGGATAATAATCTTTGGTTCCGGCTCAACAGCACACGGCTTAACTGTTCAACCATATCCTCTTTCTCTTCAATGTTTGAATCTGATTCCAGAATATTTTTCGCCTGTATGAAGAGGTGGTCCCAGTAATCGAGATGTCTCTGGGCTGCCACAGTATTGCGGTTGGAAAGATGGGCAAAGAGCTGGGTGGCATCAACGCTATTTATTACCGGTACAAGGTTTTCTTTATTCTTTATGTGAGGAAAAAACATTGTGGGGGAATAACGTTGCTTGACCTTAATTGGATGAACACATATCTGTCCCTTGTAATTATAGACATCTATCAGTATCTGGGTTGTTTCCCTGATACGGGCAATTGCCTTGAATGAATGGCGGTTACGCAGAATGGCGAAATAGGCTGTTGTGTTTAATTCAAAAAGGTACGGACAGGTAATGGAAAAAAAATCCCCAATCATCAGATCGGTTGCCCATACGTGAAGCAGGTCGGTTAGTGAATCAAAAACATAGCAGATATTTTTACCTTCACTGCTTATGATACTATGTACTTGTGTTGAAAAAGACTCAAAGCCACTTTCCACTTTTAAATGATATATTTTCAGGTTGTTTCTTTTTTCAAGGAGCGCGGTATGGCGGGCAAATCTCAAGTAAACAACTTTTTCATTCTGGGCAATGGCGCTATTTACAAACATCGATACCAATCTCTGGTAGTCATCTATACTGTCAACCTGCCAGACCACATTGTCACTTCTTCGCAGATGATCAATAATAGCGTCCAGATTTTCCCAACCAGTACTCATATAAGAATTATCGGCCATTAAATCAGTTCCAATTATTTATACCGCTAAACGGCAAATTTAAATCAACAATACTCTGCATAATTTTTCAGAGATTCATCAGGAGAATGAAAAATAACATATGTTCAAAGTTTAAGAAAAACAATATTTGATGGACTTGTTAACAGAGTGCCCGATTCAGATTATCGGGCAAGATCTTTTTAAACAGGGATATATTTTAAGATATTGAACTATTGAGCCAGTTTCAAAACGTTTCAGTTTGGTCAAGCTCAAGGCGGGCGAATATTTTAACCACAGGAATACATAGAGTATTTCGAGGATTAAAATTTGAGCCCAACGCAGAGATCGGCCAAAATGGGGCGTTTTGCAATTGGCTCTATTAAATCTGATTAATACCTGGTGATATATTGGGCATTGACAACATACTGTTCTCAAGGAACTAAAATCACTTTGTCAAGTTCAGCAGCTTTTTCAAAGGCCTTTTCCATATCAGGCAAATGAGTGATTTCAGGGACAACCTGGATATATTGAACAATTCCTTGTTTATCTACAAGTATGACTGATCTTGCAAGCAACATCGGCCCGTCAATAAGCAGTCCGATTGACCTGCCGAAGCTGCCTTCTTTATAATCCGAAAGATATTGGATATCATTCAGCTTGGCTTCTTCTGCAAAACGCACCTGGGCAAAAGGCGTATCACGGCTTATAGTAATTCGCTTAACTGTTGAAGGAAGTTTATCCCCTTGTTCTCCCAAATAATGAGTTTGCGCTTCACAGACTTTAGTGTCGATTGAAGGAACAATGCTGAGAAAAAGAACAGCGCCTTTATAATCATTAAGATTAACAGAATTCATTGTTTTAGCGTCAACAAGACTTGTATCCGGCAATTGCTTACCGACTTCAATAGCATTACCGATTAATGATAATGGCTCACCTTTCATTTTAACCTGGCTTCCGGGAGAAACACTTACTGTATCAATTGGCATATCGGCTTGTTTTTTTGCGCATGAGAAAAACAATACCAAAAGAGTAACGCCAACTACGAAATTAATTATTTGCCTTTTCATTCTTTACCTCCGCATTAATGTTCTCAGTTCTTTACAATTTATATTCTTGGTATAATCTTTCTAAAGTCAGTGTATTATAACATCAATCAGCAATTTATCTCATCAATTAATTGTTTCAATTTCCCATAATCCGTTTTGTTAAAATCAATAATAATTCTTTGAAGATTGCTGATTTCAGGTTCGTCAATTTCTTCCGGAAGCGCTTCTGAAAGGCAAATTTTCCCATCAGTTTTCAGGATATCGCTATAACGTGTTTTAATCTCTTTTAATTTTTCTTCTTCAAGAGGTTTTTTAAGGCGTATTATATAACAGTTTTTGATCTGGCGAATACTGTGATATCGGGAATAAAACTTGTTTATGATTTTAATTGCTTCATCAGCAGAGTCGGTCAAATCAAACAGATGCATATCTGATTTATTAATGTAATTTTTCCCCAAAAGTTCCGCTCTTATGAAATTTATCCAATTTAACCAGTAGTTACCCCCAGGTTCATCTAATAATATAATGGGCAGAGGATTGCGCTTGCCTGTTTGAACCAGCGCCAGAGTTTCCATGGCTTCATCAAGCGTACCGAAACCGCCCGGGAAAACAACAATTGCATCGGACTCTTTAAGAAAGGCAACTTTTCTGTTAAAAAAATATTTATACGTTATATTCTTTGAGTTTCCCCTAATAACGGGGTTTGAATCCTGCTCGGAAGGAAGACGAATATTGACTCCGAAAGAGTTATCAGGCCCGGCGCCTTCATGGACAGCCTGCATTATGCCAGGGCCACCGCCGGTAATTACCATATAACCTGATTCGGCTAATTTTGCTCCGAGATTATGCGCTGTTTTATATAAAGCAGTATTTGGTTTTGTTCGTGCCGAGCCGAATACGGATACTTTTTTTAAATGACTGTAAGGCCCAAACACCTTAGCTGTAAAACGCATTTCTTTCAGGGAGGTATTCATAAGCTTTAAATCCACTTTCCCATTATCTTCCTGTCCCGCTTTTAATGATGCTAATATCATCTCTCTGACAATAGCAGGCCTGCGAATACCTTCAGATAATTTCATTAATTGGCTTATTACTTCCTCAATAGGACCGTTATCATCTTTAAAATGTATTTCCATATAATATTAAGCTCCTCAATAGATATTTTTATAATATATAATATCCGATCAATTAAGTAAAAACCAATAATTTATTAATAATGCTATAATCTGTTTACAATATTTATTCCCGTACAGTTTTTTTGCGCGATACTTCGGTGCAAATATAATATGCTATTTGCAATCCCATCATACATGGGATAAATGATCAATGCCGGATCGTTTTAAATGGGAAAAAGAAAATCCCTGTTAAATTATTCAGATTGATAAAACTTTCTATAATATATTAGATAGGCTGCCGCTTAACCCTATGCTGAGATGGATTCAGCAACAACAGCCTATGTTGGGCGGCTTATGCCAACCAGGAGAAGAAAATGATAAAATATAAAGGATTGGAATACGAGATTCAAGGCAATGGGGAACCTATACTGCTTATTCACGGAAGTATTTTAGCAGACGCTTTTCTTCCGCTCACTAATGAGGCGATACTCTCAGACCGTTATAAACTTATCCGGTATCACCGCCGGGGTTTTGCCGGCAGCGATCCCCTTGCTGGAGCATTCAGTATCGAAGAACAAGCTAAAGATGCTTTGACACTGCTGCAAGCGCTCGGCATACAACGTGCGCACGTGATCGGGCACTCCTATGGAGCGGTGACCGCTTTGCAGCTTGCTTGCCAGGCTCCGTCCGCTGTTCACTCACTTGTACTTCTCGAACCACCTAAGACTACCGAAGAACCGGAAAGCATGGAGGAGTTCGAGCCACTTATCGCACAGTTTAGTTCCGGCGATGTTATTGGTGCTGTTGATACATTCATGGCTATGGTTGGCGGACCGGACTGGAGATCCGAGGTGCAGCGCACCGTACCTGGCGGTCCCGAACAGGCGGAAAAGGATGCCGCTACCTTTTTCGATGTAGAATTTCCAGCGCTGGGAGACTGGATTCTGAGCAAAGAGAAAGCAAGGCGCATATCTCACCCAGTCCTTTATCTCCTCGGAGCCGAGAGTGATCCTATGTTCGAAAAGGCAAAGCAGGCTTTTAAGTCGATCGTAACACATACAGAAGAAGTACTGCTTCCCGGAATTAATCATCTTTTTATGATACGCAATCCAAACCAGGTAGTCAGGCCTATCGCTGACTTTCTGGCGCGGCATCCCTTAATTAAAATCAGGTAAGAGGTGTGCCGGGTTTTACTTTTTTGTCGAGGGTTGCTACCGTGCAGCCGTTTTCATCAACTGCGGCAAGCAGCATTCCGTTTGATACTATCCCCATAATCTTTGCCGGTTTTAAGTTTGCAACAACTATAACCTGCTTTCCGACCAGTTCTTCCGGGGTATAGCTTAAGGCAATACCTGACGCAATGATTCTGGTATCGCCAAGATCAACTTCGAGTTTAAGAACTTTTTTAGCGCCTTTAATTTTTTCCGCTTTTACTATAGTTGCTACTCTTAAATCAATTCTTGAAAGCAACTCTATAGTTATTTCAGGTTTTATCTCCAAAACAGCAGGCTCTGTTTTTATCCCGGCCAAGGCCTGTTCCTCTTTTTTCTTATCGATTCTAGGAAAAAGGGTAATTGATTTTGGTATGTTTGTGCCGGCTGCAAGGACTTTCCATGTTTTAAGACAAGCTAATTCATAAAATGCACTTTCCGGGTTTTGCCCAAGATGGTGCTGCATGGTTTTTGCCGTATCAGGCATCACAGGATAAATAAGCCCCGAGACTATTCTTAATCCTTCGAGAAGATTATATATAACAAATTCAAGCTCATTTCTCTCTGATTTCTTTTTTGCAAGCTCCCAGGGTGCTGTGGTATCAACATATTTGTTCATCTGATTAATAAATTCCCAGACCGAAATTAAAGCCTTATGGAAAGAAAAGCTTTCCATAGCTTTTTCATATTCTGTTAAAGCAGTAGCTGCATCAAGCTTAAGGCCGCCTTGCATTTCATCTTCGGTTTCGGGATTAATTTCGGGGATAACTCCGCCGAAATATTTATGAACCATTGTAATTACTCTTGAAAACAGATTTCCTATATCATTTGCAAGATCAGAGTTTATACGCGAAACCAGCGCTTCCTCGTTAAAACCGGAATCAAGACCGAAAACCATTTCCCTGACAAGAAAATATCTGAAAGCATCCAGACCATATGTGTTTTTCAGCGACAGAGGCTCAACAACATTTCCTAAGCTTTTTGACATCTTGCTCTGATCAATATTCCAGTAACCGTGAACATTAAGATGCTTGAATAAGGGTATGCCGGCAGCTTTAAGCATTATAGGCCAGTATATCCCATGAGGTTTTAAAATATCTTTTGCAACAATATGCTGGGCATTGGGCCAATACTTATTAAACAGCTCGCCATTGGGATAACCCAATGCCGTAATATAGTTAAGAAGAGCATCGAACCATACGTAAGTTACATATTTATCATCAAATGGAAGAGTAATTCCCCATTCAAGACGCGTTTTGGGACGGGAAATGCAAAGATCTTCCAAAGGTTCTTTTAAAAATGACAAAACTTCATTTTTATATCTTTCGGGACGTATGAAATCAGGATTCCGCGTGATATGATCGATAAGCCAGTCCTGATAACGGCTCATTTTAAAAAAATAATTTGATTCCTTAATCGATTCCGGCTCGGTTTCATGGTCAGGACATTTTCCGTTAACAAGCTCACGTTCAGTATAAAAACGTTCGCACCCGAAACAATATAGACCTTCATATTCAGAAAAATAGATATCGCCTGAATCATATATTTTCTGCAGCACCTGCTTTACTCTCTCTATATGCGAAGAATCGGTTGTGCGAATAAAAGAATCATATTTTATATTCAGTTCCGGCCATAGATTTTTAAAAAGCCCGCTAATTTTATCTGCGTATTCTTTAGGATTTAAATTCTCCTTCTCTGCTGCGCGCACGACCTTATCGCCATGTTCATCTGTTCCTGTAAGAAAGAAAGTATCTTTGCCTTGCATAACATTATAACGGCAGACAACATCTGCGATAATTGTAGTATAAGCATGGCCAAGATGAGGTTTGGCGTTAACGTAATAAATCGGCGTTGTAATATAAAATATATCTGTCATTTAATTTTCTCATCTTTTTCAAGTTCTTTTTCTCCGGGAATCATTTTAATGTCTTTATTATCTATATTTTCATCTCCGGAGGCTTTATCGGGCTGGGGAATATCAGCTGGCATCCCGTGTTCAAACGTCAGGCAACACATAAGTCTGCCGCACTGACCGGATATTTTGGTAGGATTTAAGGAAAGACTTTGATCTTTTGCCATCTTTATCGAAACAGGTCCGAATTTATCCATGAAAAGAGAGCAACAGATTTCACGACCGCACCTTCCCAGTCCTCCGCTCATCTTGGCCTGATTACGAATACCAACCTGCCGCATTTCAATTCTTACTTCAAGGTTCTTGACAAGCATCTTAACAAGCTGTCTGAAATCGACACGGCCTTCAGCGGTAAAGTAAAATGTGAGCTTGCTTGTATCAAATGAACTTTCAACTGAGAAAAGGTTCATTTTAAGGTCAAGATCTTTGATACATTTCATACAGAAAGCATGGGCTTTTTGTTCAATTTCCTGATTTTTTTCTTTTTGCTGATAATCCTTTTCATTTGTAAGACGAATGACCTTGCTAAGCTGCCTGTCAGGCGGCACATCTAAGGGTACAGGAACAGTCGCCACCGTTCCGAAACTTAAACCCTGTTCGGTTTCGACAATAACATAGTTTCCAATATTAAGTACAAATCCGCCGCAATCAAAGTCATACACTTTCCCGGCAGGCTTGAATCTGATGCCTACAACTTTCATATATATAAAGTCCAAACAAACAGGACTATTTCTCTCCTAAATAAAAGCAAAAACTGCTGTTATTGATTTTGTGCAAACCGCAATAGCAGAGTTTCTGCTGTAAGCCTTAAATTTACATTTGCCCTGACATTTTGTCGGCAAGATTCAATTGCATCAAATCGGGAAAGAAGATCCGGTTTTGTATGCCGATTTGATGCGTTTTGTATTTTTCCCAAAAGATCAAAAAATATGATTTTTTCAGGGTGAGATTTAAAAACAATAATATCTCTGTACCAGATTTTTAAAATTTCGAGAAATTCCAGAAAATTTTCTTTATCTTTCGACAATTTTTCTGCAAACACAAGGCACTTTCCGGTTTCGTTTAAAGACAAAGACTCAGTTTCATTTATTATCCAATCTCTTTTTCTGAGTCCGGCAATACCAACGATATCAAGCGCTCTGCTAAAACTGCCATTAGCCATAGCTGCAAGTATAGCTGCGCTATCCGGTGGCAAGCCTTTTTCTTCAACAAGCATTTCAGCAAGTCTCTTTTGGGAAACAGGATTGAATCTTACAAACTGGCACCTTGATGCAATAGTAGGTATAATATCTGATTGTTCAGTTGCAGTCAGTATCAGAACTGTCTTTTCGGGCGGTTCTTCCAGTACTTTCAAAATAGCGTTTCCTGCTGCCGCATTCATAACCTGGACGTCCGATATTATAACTACGCGTATCTTTGCCTCATAGGGCTTCAGAGCAAGAATCTCACGCAGGTCACGAATCTGGGCTATCTTGATGAAAGAACCGGAAGGTTTTATCTCAATAATATCAGGGTGATTCTTTGACAGAATTTTCCTGCAAGATACGCAAACACCACACGGAATTTTGTTATTAAGATTATGTAAAACGCCGTCTTTATCTGAAGGCAAATATGGCATATCAGCACTGTTTGCAAGGCAATTGCATGCCATAGCAAATCTTTTTGCAGCAGCCTGTTTCCCCACACCTTCCATACCCAAGAAAAGGAGCGCATGCGGGATGGCACCTTTTCTGAGCAACGTATTTAAAATATGGGAAGGTATTTTTTGATCAGGAATAGATTCAAAATCAGGCACTATTCAAGATCTACCCGTTCCTTCAACTCTTTACCCGACTTAAAAAAAGGAAGTTTTTTGGGTTTTATAACAACTTTTTCGCCTGTCTTAGGATTTCTGCCTGCATAGCTTTTGTAATTTTTTACATAAAAACTGCACAAGCCTCTGATTTCAATACGATCTCCCTTGGCCATCGCATCTGCCATTGAATCAAAAAAAATCTGAACCACCCTTGCAGCTTCCGCTTTTGATATGTCTGCCTTATCCTTGATAGCCGAAATTAACTCCAGTTTATTCATATTTCCTCCTTGAAAAATATCTTAAAACTACGAACAATGATTTGATACCTTTTATTAACATCTGATAAAAGCCATGCTCCGACATGGCAAATGTGAGTTCTTTAAAGCTCTTTATTAATCACTTTAAATATATGTTTATAATAAGTCAAGCAGTTATGATAATTTTATGTCAAAATCTCAATATCGTCTTCATCAACTTCCACCGAAGCAAACTGTCCGAGTGCTTCAATGTTAACTACCACACGTCCTATTTTCCCTTGCCTGGCAAATATTCCGACAATACCTTCAAAAGGGCCCCTTAATACACGAACTGCGTCGCCTTTTTGAAATTTTGTTCCTGTATCTACTTTCCCGTCTCCTGCCGTCATTATCTTCAGCGATTCTATTGTTTCATTGGGAACCGAAACAGGTCCGCTCCGGTTTCCAATGAATCGTACCACTCCGGCGGTTTTAACGATTTCAATTTGACTTTCAGGTGTCAGATCGGATTTCACAAAAAGATATCCGGGGAAAAGGGGTATTTTTATCATGGCTTTTCTGTCAACCCGGCGGCTTCTCACCAGAACTTTCGGCAGAAAAGCATCCATATGCTTTTTTATCAAACCTTCATGAACTACGTTTTCAAACCTGCTTTTTGTATGAACAACATACCATAAAGGCTTTATGATTGTTGACATCTATCCGCCCATACCCCCAAGACCGGTAAAATTAACCAAGAAAGAATATTTTTGGTCATTTTCCTCGTTAGTATAACGAAAATCAATAGACCAGCATTGAGCAGTATAAAGAAAACCGACATTGGTTCTTATTCTTTTCTTATCACGGATATTTCGTTCATCATTGGCTTTAAACAAAAGGCCCTCAAAAATTTTTATATTAAGCGTTAAAAATAAAGATTCCACAAAATCGCGCTGGTATCTGTATTCCCATGAAATAGAATCGTTGCGGTAATCTGATAATGTTCCTGAAATATTTCGATCAACGAAATCACTGTCATACGGAGACCATTTGGCATCCGCGGACAAAGATAAATATTTTGCCGGAGTAAATTTCACTTCTCCGTATAAAGGAGAAAACGGCCTCTTGTTTTGTTGATCTGCCCAATTTTCAGGCTTATCTTCCCTCTCCTCGTTTATATCATAGCTTTGCTCAAGTTTTACTCTTAAAAACTCATTATATAAATAAGAAGGTGTTTTTGCTTCTTTTTCATCGGACGCTCCGATTTTATCTTGAAGAGATTTTAAGGTAAATGTGTTTATTAAAGAATAGGTTACAAGGTTCTTTTTGCTAATCCGGTCTATGCTGTCAAAATACGGATATCCGGCCTGTTCTTTATCCGGAATATAATCATAAATAATCTGCGGCTTAATCGAATGTTTAATGCTGTCTACATATTTGCTGCCAACTTTAAGAACTCTGAATACTTCTGTAGAGAGGTCAAGCTTAACATCATACATTTCTCTGTCGTAAGTACTGTTCTTTGTTGCAGCATCCCCTTGGTCAATATACCAGGATGTCTGCCTTAAGCCTAATGATGGTTCAAATGAAAAAAAGTTTTTATATCTGTATGGCAGATAGAATCTCGGATACAAGTCTATGCGTTGTCCGGTTACGCCGTCTTTCCTGTAAAAATTGGTATATTCGGAATCAAGATCGGCGTAAAAAGGTGTTTCCAGTAATTTTTGTTTTGATCCGTTAAATTCTATAGAAGGTAGCTTGTGCAATGTATCGTCATTGTCATTCCATCTGCGGTTTACAACATTATCATACCAGCGTGCTTCCGTATTTAATGTAAAAGAAGACCAGTTTTTTGAAAAATTCAGCCTGTTTACTCTGACAGGGTCATCGTAATTATCTATCTCCCGCCCAAAATATTCATTAAAATAATTTTCTGTCTTGCTGAAACCATTATAGCCGTCTTTGAATTCATTAAGATAATCCTGATCACTTACAATATCCAGATCCAGTGTTGCCTCAACCCCATAAGACAGCGATTGGTTATTTTTCGTTCTGAACCAGTATCTATCGGAATTGGGGCGCAAATATGCGTCACCGCTATATCCCCATTTATCACTTGATTGCATGCCGTCATCTGTCTTTTTGTCATTAAGGAAATCATACATTATGGTTCCCTTTGATCCTGGGCTCAAGACATAACGGTATTCAAAGCCCACTTGTTCACCACGTTCGCTCATATGGTGTAAATAGAAAGTAGCGTCTGTATTTTCATTTATTGCCCAGAAATAAGGCTGATTATATTCTATGCCTTTGCGTTCGGATTGTGCTGCCTCCGGAGCGAGAAGGCCTGACTGACGCTTAACTTTTGCCGGAAAGGCAGCAAAGGGAACATATATAACCGGTAGTTTTTTTGTCCAGAATGTCGCATGATTTATAAAACCATATCCTTCCAAAGTTATTTTAAGTTTTTTACCTGTTATTTTCCATGCAGGCACATCATTATCACAGGTTGAAACAGTCGCTTCTTCGGCAGTATAGGTATTTTCTCCTGTTTTTTCAATGCTATCACCGCTGATATGATAATTATTCTCTTTCAGGAAGATATTTCCCCCATAAATTATTCCGGTTTCGGACTTTAAATCCACATCAATGCTCGATCCACTGATAACATCCTGGCCCAGATTCATAACTACATTGCCCTTTGCATTTGCCATTGATGTCGTCCGGTTAAAACGAACATAATCAGCTGAAAGTCTTTTGTCTTTCTTGAAAATAATAACATTTCCGGAGGCAATATATACATCTGCATTCCGGTCATGATAAATTTCATTGGCATTTATATTCCATGGTTCATCCGGATTATCATTTTTAAAGGGATCTTTAAAAGCATCCGATGCAAAAACGCTGGAAGAGATAATAAAAAGGACAGAAAATATGATCAGCAGAATATATGAATAGTTAACATTATGTTTTTTAAGCACAATTTCAGATCCGTCTTTCGTGTATAAAATGTATGAAGGTGAATCATTAATTTCTATTAATCAGTATATGCTTGAAAGTTCAGCCAGTTTGATGCAAATATTTCGGGACAGAATATAAGAGGGGTTTATAAAAAGCAAGAGACAGTTTTTAAAAAAATAGTGACTTTCAAAAAAATAAAATTTGGTTTATTGTAAAATGCTGGATTTGATAAAATCCGATTTTTTTTGCCAACTGAAAAATGATATAAAAAAAACAAGAAATTCAGGGTTCTAATAAATATGAATGTGCTTATTACCAATGATGACGGCATTTATGCCGAAGGCCTCTGGGCGCTTTACAGAGCGTTTATAAAATCTCATTCCGTAACGGTTGTCGCTCCTGAACGTGAGAGAAGTGCGGTAAGTCACAGCATAACGCTTCATAAACCTCTTCGTGTAAACAGAGTCTGTCTGGAAGGTGGGCTTGCCGGATATGCCGTAAATGGCACACCGGCAGATTGTGTCAAGCTGGGTATTCTTGAAATTATCGGCTGCAAACCGGATATAGTCCTTTCCGGAATAAATCCCGGCGCAAATATCGGTATTAACCTTAATTATTCGGGAACTGTTGCGGCAGCCAAGGAAGCTTCTTTGTATGGAATAAGCGCTATTGCCATATCCATACAGGGATATGTATCAAAACATTTAAATGACGCAGCTGTTTTTGGCGAAAAGCTTGCGAGAAAAGTTATAGAAACGGGGCTACCGTCAGGAGTCTTTCTAAATGTAAATTTTCCGGATACATCTTTGGAAGAAACCGCCGGAATAAAAATCAGCAAACAGGATTTAAGTGTTTTTCCCGAGTTTTTTGAAAAAAGAATTGATCCCAGAAACCGCACGTACTATTGGCAGGGAATCAGTACAAATTCTTCGGAATATAACCCTGATACCGACGGAGCGGCGCTTTCCGATAAATACATATCAATAACTCCAATAAAGTGCGATATGACGGATTACGACATGATAGAAGAGCTAAAAGCCTGGGATATAGATTAAATATAAAATATCTGCGACGTACGATATTATATATTCAATAACACTCATAAACGGTGGATAATATGAAAAAGGATTATATCGGATCTGTAAAAGCCGGCGATTTTATAAATGATGTTTTTGTTCTTTATGAAAAAAACGTAGCTCAAAAAAAAGACGGAAGTAATTATCTCAATGTTGTTCTTTCAGACAAGACCGGAAAAATAAAGGGTGTTATATGGGATAATATAGATAAAATTAGTGCAGGCAAAAATACAGGCGATTTTGTTCATATTAAGGGAAGCGTTTCCGAATATAAAGGAACTTTGCAGTTAGTCATAAAAAATATGGATACTATATCTTCCGATTCAATCGACTCATCTGATTTTCTGCCTTCAACAAAGCACAATATTGATTCCATGTTTGAACGCCTGGTAAAACTTTCCGACTCAATAGAAGAGAAGAATTTAAAAGCTCTTTTAGAAGCATTCTGGAATGACAGCGAGTTTGTTGAAAATTTTAAAAAAGCTCCGGCCGCAAAAAAAATGCACCATGCATATGCAGGGGGGCTTCTTGAACACACACTCTCAATGGCTCTTCTGGCAGATAAAATCGCAGGCCATTACATTGGAATAGACAGAGATCTTCTTATTACCGGTGCAATTCTTCATGATATCGGAAAAATAAGGGAATTCGTTTATAAATTCAGTATTGATTATTCGGATGAAGGCAGACTTTTAAGTCATATAGTGATAGGAATCGGCTTGCTAGATGAAAAAATTAAAAGCATCAGTCAATTTCCCGATAGCATTGCTGTACTGTTAAGGCATATGATAGTAAGCCATCATGGCACAAGAGAATTCGGGTCTCCCGAGCCGCCAAAAACAATTGATGCGGTATTGCTTAATTATATCGATGAAATTGATTCAAAGATAAGCGGCATACGTGAATATATTGCTTCAGATGAGTCTGGCGGAAACTGGACATCCTATCACAGGTTGCTTGAACGCCATTTTTATACGGCAAATAAAAGCATGCAAAACAAAGAAGATGAGATTGGCGAATAAACCGGTCTTATAAAGAAAATATTTAACAAGGCAAAAACAATGTTTATAACTTTTGAAGGTATTGAAGGCTCCGGGAAAACGACACAGATACGACATGCTATGGAATTTTTGAAGCAAAAAGGAAAAGATTGTGTGATGACCCGCGAACCGGGAGGCACAATTACAGGACAAAAGATCCGTTCCATTCTGCTTGATCCTGAAAGCAACGGGATGGACCCTTCTGCCGAACTTCTGCTATATTTTGCCGACAGGGCCGAACATGTAAACAAAATTATAAATCCGGCTTTATCGGCAGGCAAAACCGTTTTGTGCGACAGATATTATGATGCAACTAAGGCCTATCAGGGCTATGCACGCGGATTGAATATGGATTTGCTGGATAAATTGCATAAGATGATCATACATGATTTAAAGCCGGATATAACTATTTTGCTGGATCTTGACCCCAAAACAGGACTTTCACGTGCATGGAAACAGATAAATGAAGGACAAAGAGCCGGGGTTGAAACAAGATTTGAAAAAGAAACTCTTGATTTTCATGATAAAGTCAGAAAAGGCTATCTTGAGCTTGCACGTATTGAAGCCAAACGTTTTGTAATTGTAGATGCCTCAAAGGATGAAAACCAGGTTAAAAAAGATATAATAAAGGCATTATCTTGATGAGCTATTCTATTCTGGATACAATAGGCGGCACTCCGCTTGTTGAAATAAAAAATTTAAACCCGAATCCCAATGTAAGAATTCTTGCCAAACTGGAATATTTAAACCCCGGTGGTTCAATAAAAGACAGAGCGGCTCTTTTTATGATCGAAGAGGGGGAAAAATCGGGAGAGCTGACGCGCGACAAGATCGTTATAGAAGCAACGAGTGGGAATACAGGCATAGGCCTTGCGCTGATCTGTTCGGTTAAGGGTTACAAACTTCTTCTTACAATGTCCGAATCGGCAAGCATTGAACGCCAGAAAATATTAAAAGCCCGTGGAGCCGATATACTTCTTACTCCCGGACACCTCGGTACCGACGGAGCCATCGAAGAAGTATACCGTATCTGCAGAGAAAACCCGGGTGCTTATTTTATGACAGACCAGTTTAATAATGATGCAAACTGGAAAGCCCATTATTACACTACGGCAGAAGAGATCTGGAATCAGACGGAAGGCAAAGTGACAGCAGTTGTAGCCACTCTTGGCACTACAGGCACTGTAATGGGAATTTCAAGAAAGCTTAAGGAATATAATCCTGATATAAAAATCATTGCGGTCGAACCTTATCTTGGCCATAAAATCCAGGGTCTCAAGAATATGAAGGAAGCATACAGACCTGAGATTTATGAAAAAAAGCGCATCGATAAAATTGTTAATATCGATGATGAAGATGCCTTTGAAGCGGCAAGACGCCTTGCAAAAGAAGAAGGTTTGTTTGTAGGGATGAGCAGCGGAGCCGCTATGGTAATTGCCCAAAGGCAAGCTTCGGAAATGGATGAGGGAACAATAGTTGTAATATTTCCGGACAGCGGAGAAAGATATTTAAGCACTTCCCTCTTTACAGTTAAAGAAAAAATAAATCTTATGCTTTTTAATACCATTACAAGAAGCAAAGAGCCTTTTGAGCCAATACATCCCGGGAAAGCATCCGTTTATTCCTGCGGACCAACCGCTCATGACAGGATGCATCCCGGGGAGTGCCGACGTTTTGTGTTTTCCGACCTGTTGTGCCGTTATCTTGAATTCAGGGGATATTCGGTAAAACATATTATGAATATAACCGATCTTGATGACAAAACCATAAACGGCTCTGAAAAGGCCGGTCTTGAACTGTCCGAGTTTACCGAAAAGTATATTAATTTGTTTAAAGAAGATCTTAAGCTTCTTGGAATCAAGCCTGCCGAAAACTACCCGAAGGCAAGTGAACATATTGAAGATATGGTTTTGCTTGCAGAAAAGCTTGTTAAAAAAGGTTATGCCTATGAAAAGCTGCGCTCTTTATATTTTGATATTTCCCGGTTTTCCGATTATGGAAAATTATCAGGAATTGATATAAATAAAATAAGAATAGGCGCAACCGTTGATCTTGATGAATATGAAAAGGATAATCCGAGAGATTTTACACTGATGAAAAGAGCAAAACTTTCGGAACTGAGACGGGGCATTTACACCGCAACAGACTGGGGAAATGTTAGGCCTTCCTGGCACATACAGTGTGCTGCAATGGCAATGAAATACCTTGGTGAAACTTTCGATATTCATACAAGCAGCAGGGAGCTGATCTTTCCTCACCATGAGAATGAAATAGCAATCTCTAAGGCTTTAACAGGAAAGTCGCTTGCAAAATTCTGGATGCATTGCGACAGAGTACTTGTTGACGGCAAAAAGGTTGATGAAATAAAAGGACGGCTTTGTGTTTCAGATCTTATAAACATGGGCTATTCGGGCAGGGAAATAAGATACTGGCTTATTTCCACTCACTACAGAAAACCCATTGTCTTTTCAAGCAAACGGCTTGAAGATGCCAGAAAATCACTGAAACGGCTTGACACATGCGTTCATGCTTTGCTTGATATCAAGGCCAGAGAGCCATATTCTGAGATTGATCAGCTTCTTTATGATATTAAAAGCGGATTTATAGGTGCAATGGACGATGACCTTAACATATCCTCCGCATTATCTTCCATTTTCAGGATTGTAAGAAAGATAAATGTTCTTGCTAAAGATAATAAAATAGATTCAGCAGGTGCAAAAAAAATTATGGAGGCCTTCCAGGATATTGATTCGGTGCTTAATATTTTTGATTTTGGGGAGTGTTTTTTTGATCCTGAAGTAAAGCACCTTTTAGAAGAGCGGGACAAGGCAAGAACAGAGAAAAACTGGGGTGTTGCAGACGATATCCGGAAAAAACTGGAATCAATGGGTATTGCAATAAGAGACCGGAAAACATGATTGAAGTATTTACTAAGGAAAACAATGAAACCACTATATTTTCCGTTTACATATATTAATGATGCTAAAGCAGCTGAACTGTGCGCCTGTTTTAAGCAGATAACAGTTTATCAGCCGGGCTTTTTGAATCTGCCCGAAAACATGCAAACACTTTCCCAAAAAGGCCTTATTGATATCCGCATCCCTGTTTCAGGGGACGAAGCAAAGCTTAAAGCTATTTTGAGTGAATATAAAACATGGGCAAAACTTCATCAAAAAAGTGACACGGCCTTTCTAAACGCTGTGGAAGAAAAAATCCCTTATTTTGACGAAACCTTCTCATCTGAGCTTGCTTCACAGATAAAAAAGAATATGGGAGGGAACCAACCGAAATCAAAAACCGATTTTCTCTTTAATTCAAGGCTGTTTCTTGGTTTAGCTCAGGAATATGACGAACAGCAGGATGGATTGACAAGAGATATGATTTCTGTGGGCGAGATGGAGAAAAAGTTGCTGTCAGAATTAACGAATGAAGATGAAATGCTTTTCGGTAATAATTCCGATGATGCTCTTAAGGCAGGTTATGACCCGGAAAAATATAAGATCAAAGAAAGACTTGAAGCATGGGCGCATCTGGCTTTAGATGATAAAGAAAAACCGAATTTTTTTATTACAGACAGTAAAGATGCTTTTGATTTTATTATAGAAACAAATTTGAATCCGGAAATAGCTCTGGATTTGCATTCAATACCTGTCTGCCTTGCCCCGGATATTATGGATAGCTGGCAAATTATGCTTGCAAAACAGATAGAAGGTTTGTTATCGGATAAAAACTTTAAGGTAAGCAAAGATATTAAAAATGTCCTTGGTGCTAATAAGTCCGAAAGAAATATTTCTTTGAGAATTCTAAGGATAAGCAATATATCCCGTTATGAATTTTTGCAAAATATCCTGGCCAAGGATAACGATATCAGGCAAAACAATGGTAAAGATGACGAAACTGGTAATTATATTTTAATAGGTATAGTTGAAGGATAAGCATATATTCCTGAAATACCACTATATAATCTCTTTAGCCCCTCCGTTTTTTATTATTTAAAAAACAAGAAGAAGGCTTGACTCGTATTATCAATTGGTATATGGACTTTGCCCAATACTTTGAAAAAAATTAAGTGATCAAATTATTCATTGTTCAATATGTTCAATATAGAAAGGAGAAAACAAAATGGCTTTTAATCCTGTTATAGATGAAGACAAATGTCAGGGATGCGGTGAGTGTGTTGATGTATGTCCGGTTGAGGTTTTTGAATTACAGAGTGAAAAATCAGTAGCGGTTAATGCTGAAGAATGCCTTGGCTGTGAAAGCTGTATAGAAGTTTGTGAGCCAGCTGCAATTACTATTGAAGAAACATAATTAAAAAAATCCCCCGGTTTATCTATCAGTTAGTAGGCCGGGGGACTTTTTTAATTCGAATATCATACAACAAATATCGAATTTCGATCTTTATTCTTCGTTTCTAATGAGTTGAGCCGTATAAGCGTTAGGTGTTGAGTTTTATTATCTGGAAGCTGTTCGAGATTCGCTTGCATTCCCATACTCCGACACAGTGATCACGAGTCGTTTGGATCTCTTTGTGTACATCTGCTAAAACTGGGGTATGCCATAGATTTGTGATACGTTTTTATCTTTTCGTTTTGTGATTTTATCTTAATTTTCCATTCTTATACATAACCATTAAGAAATAATGTTTTCTTCAGACACAACTATATATCCCGATACAGCTCTGGTAGTGCAAAAGTTGTATCGTTCCCCGATAAATTACATTCAAAACGAGCTTGAATCCTCTTTATCCGCTATTTCTTTTTCAGGTATAATTAAACCCGGGCAAACGGTTGCTATCGCTGTCGGCAGCAGAGGTATAGACAATATAGATTCCGTTGTTTATAGCTGTGCAAGATTTCTTGAAAATATTGGATTAAAACCTTTTTTAGTTCCGGCTATGGGAAGTCATGGCGGAGCAAGTGCCGAAGGCCAGAAAAAAGTACTTAAAAAACTTAAAATAAGTGAGTCCTCAATCGGTATTCCTGTTCATTCGGAAATGGAAACACAGATTATCGGCAGGCTTTCCTGCGGATTAAATATAAATATTTCAAAAGAAGCTCTATCAGCCGATCATATTGTTATAATCAACAGAATAAAACCTCATACAAAATTCAGAGCAGATATAGAAAGCGGTCTTTGCAAAATGCTTACTATAGGGCTTGGAAAAGCTGAAGGCGCATCTGTTTTTCATAATTTTGCGGTAAAACACGGTTTTGGTGTCATTGAGGAAGCTGCTGATTTTTTAATTAATAAGCTAAATATTTTGTTTGGAATCGCTCTTCTTGAAGACGGATACGGAAATCTTTCAAAAATTGAGGCAGTATTGCCCCACAATATTATTAACCGTGAAAAAGAGCTTTTAAAACAGGCAAGTAATATGATGGGGCGCATCCCGTTTGATTTTCTTGATCTTCTGATTATTGATTATTTCGGAAAAGATATAAGCGGTATAGGCATGGATTCAAATATTACCGGCAGACACCGGGACATAGTCGGAGATTTTTGCACTTCTCCTCATGCAAAGCGTATTTTTGTAAGAGATTTATCTTCCGGCTCCGATGGAAACGGTAATGGAATAGGACTTGCCGATATAACCACAAACCGCCTTGTAAACAGGCTTGACATGGATAAAACCTATACAAATGCCATAGCTGCGATTTCTCCTGAAAAGGCGGCTATACCCATCCATTTTGATTCAGACCGCAAATGCCTTGAAGTTTGTGCAAAGACTCTTGGTCTTGATTCATTGCAAAATGCACGTATTGCAAGAATAAGAGATACTAAACATATTGATATGATGCAGGTGTCAAAAGCGCTTGAGGAAGAAATTGAATCAAATCAAAATTTAGAAAGGGTTTCCGATTGGGAGCCAATAAAATTTGATGGGAATGATAATCTTACTTCCTTTTCGTATTAATTCAGACTTTCTGACACCGGAAAAACAAAATACTTTTTTTTGATTCCGGTAGTCAATACTTGCTGCGAAAATCCGGAAAATATCGCAGCCGCTTCCGGTAATCAGAATGGCTGGAAACAGGAACCGATCGTTTCTTAGGAACGGCGGAGTATCATTCTATAATATCCACAGAAATCATTTTCATATGCTGTCTCACATAGGGAATAGTACTCATATTTGCATATTAATCCCTGCTAAGGAATATATTTAAAATCAACAAATACGCAAAGTTATTTTGTTATTGATTAAGGGAAGACCTTGTGATAGCTCTCACAATATTCGTTCAGATAATAACTGGTTGGGCCAGGAGGGACTAAGACATGACAAGAAGGATTATGATCATTCTATTTGCCAATCTGATAGCATTCACCATTGTCTCTGCGTCTTCGTGGGCCGGAGACTATGCAACACCAGCTGATAAAACAGCGAAGCGCGAACTTACCAAGGTTACATGGATTCGCGACCTGTATGTGTCTCCAGGTCATATGAACGTTGGCGTTCTGCGAAGCGAAAAGGATTGGAACTCCCCTATGATTGGTAAATGGGTGTGCAGTGTGCTTGCTTAACACGGAAGCTCTTTGAGATGGGTGAGATTTGTGGACATTGAAGCCGTTGTCAACAAAGGCAGGTCACCGAATCAGGCCGAGATCGCCAAATTTGAGTGCCAGAAGCAATAGTGGTTCGGTAGCAAATCGTCAAGGCTATTGAGTAGCGCAACCATGTAATACGTTAAACTGAAGGGGGCAAGCATGAAGTCAATGATTTGTGCAATCTTTACCGTCATTATAGCTTTCACCATCATTGCGGCTGATTCCTTCGGCCAAACAATAGTATCCATTCCTGACATTGCTGGCAAAACGCCACAGGAAGTCGCAAAGATACTGGACGATCCGACTGCAAAGGAAGTTGTCAACCCAAGCAGAACACCATGTCCTTGTGATAAGCTGACATATAATAATGGCCAAATAGAAATTGTATTCATAAAAGGTCGAGCGGATTGGATAACAGTCAACAGCATGAACGACGCCGCATATAGCAAAAACTCATTGTCACTACTGGGCATTGCAGCAAGAGACCCTGATATCAGCAATTCCAATGTGATGTGATGCGATGCGATGGTCCAAACTGAATGGCTTACTGGAAGTTTCATTTTTTCCATCAGGGCAGAAGATATTCTACGTATACATCAAAGTCTTGACACGATAATAGGAAAGGCATGGGGCTAAAGCATAGTACATTAGAAACAGAATGATTAAATCGGGTATAAACTATAAAAACGTATAACAGCTCGGATTATTTAATAAAAGAAAAAAGATGACGTGCATGTATTGCCAGAGAAAATGGATTTACCAATATCAGAACTTTCAAGGAAGATGGATCTTTTTATTGCAGGTGGAAGTTTATCTGTGAAGAGTGATAAAAAAACAACGAATGAGGCAGGCTTTTGACTTGTTGCTGCACAATAATTTTAAATATAAAGGGCATCCCTACTCTCCTTCTAAAAAAGAACGATCCGTATTCAGCAAAAAACTCAAACACTACCTTCCTCATCGGCAAAATCAGGATATAGCAACTTGTAACAATCTTGGCAAATGCCGTGAGTGAATTCGGCCTCAGAGTGATTCTGAATGTATGTTTCAATTTGGTTCCAGTAGCCCTTATCATCACGTATTTTTTTACAGTTAGCACAAATCGGCAGGAGGCCTCGCAGGATTTTCAGTTTTTCTTCGGCTTTATTACGGTCTTCTATCTCCTCAGATAACCTTGTATTTGCTTGCATTAGCTCAAGCGTACGTTCCTCAACCCTATTCTCCAATTCATCATTTATTTTTTTCAGTTCTTTCTCAGCCCGCTTGAGGAGAGTTATATCTATCCCCATCCCTATCAGAAAATTTTTATCATTGACTGTCATGCGAAGAGCGGTAAAATAATAAGGTACTTTTGAGCCGTTTTTGATTATAAGATCAGCTTGTGCATAAGATTTGCCTTTAACAAAGCACTCTTTTGCTTTATTTGCGATTATATCCTTATCCGACCCATCAACCCAATCTAAAACTTTTTTTTGTTTAATTTCTTCAGCGGAAAACCCGGTCAAATCTTCGTGGTTCTTGTTCCAGCGAATGATGTTTCCATCCTCATCATAAAGATAAAAAATCCCGGGAAGACAATCAAGTACACTATTAGAGAAGTTTCTCTCAATTATTATATCTATCTCTATTTGCTTCAGGCAGGCAAGTTGTCTCTCCAAATCCTGAATCCTGTGCTCCAATTCCTCTTTGTTTAGCTTGCTGCCCATTGCAGCACACCCTCCAATTATGTGAAGTGTTTTGATGACACATCATAGTAATCCCAGACACCGAAATGCTTTTAGAAATAGCCTTACCGTATCTGAATATCATTCTCGCTGTTAAACGAGTTTTTTGCTGGCAATAGATCTCTGAGTTCTGTAACGAATACAATCTCTTTGATTCTCATATAAGCACTATACATGAAAGCTATCCAAGGTGGCAAAACAAAAAATGATAAAATAGGGATATAGGGTAGAGTAGAGAGATGGTTTATACAATTTAAGGGAAATATTGGGGAACGCACTTTAGTTTTATAGTTAATATCTGAAATATAAATAAAAACTTAGGCTTACAAACAACTGCTCTTCTGCCTGATACTATCGGACATTGCCGCCAGCCAGATACGCTTTTGTTTAAGCATTAGGATTCGGTGCTGCATCTATTCTTTTCAAGATGGACCTCAGACCGACTTCCATAGCCCAAACAAACGCTATTTCAGGCAGATCTCCCCGGATAAGAACGTGAACTTTCGCTACACAACCGCAGATTTACCCTATTTCCCGAATCCTGGGCTTTGTTATGTGGCGCTAACTCACCCAGAGGCTGGGCCTTATATGCTGTTTCTGTTTCCCGGATCGAGTCCGGGACAGGCTTGGCCGCTCGCAATGCTCGCTTTCGCCTTCTGCTCACCTTCCGCTTCGCTCCACCTTCAGACAACCTCACGATTCCGCCCTTGCCGGTCGTACACCATTGCATACAGCGGATCGCAAAAAGCGCACGCCCGCTTAGCTTAGTGTTGGCCCCCGTCCTAAACGCATTTTGTTTATGTAATATATAAAAGTAATTGACAATTTGCATAGAACCCTGATATCCTGTTGCCATGATCCATCGTAATGTAAAAAAACCAATAGAAAACCTGCTTGGCGGATTTCCCATTGTTACCCTGACAGGCCCACGTCAGTCGGGCAAGACTACCCTTGCCAGGGCGGTTTTTGAAAATCATCCATATGCTTCCCTGGAAGAGCCGGATATGCGGCAGGCAGCCAATGAAGACCCCCGTTCTTTTCTCGCACGGTTTCCTGACGGCGCAGTTCTGGATGAAGTACAGCGGTGTCCGGAAATTTTGTCCTATCTTCAAACCCTGGTTGATAAGGATCACCGAATGGGTCTGTTTATATTGACAGGGTCCCAGCAGTTCGGTCTGATGTCCGGCATTACGCAATCTCTTGCAGGACGAACCGCTTTTGTGGAATTACTCCCCTTTTCCGTGCCGGAACTGGCCCTTGCGAAAAAGTTACCGAATGACATTGATTCCATGATGTTGACCGGCTGCTATCCACCGATTTATGATCGCGGATTGGCGCCTGCGACCTGGTACAGCACTTATGTAACGGCCTATGTGGAACGGGATGTCAGGCAAATGCTCAAAATTCAGGATCTGGAAACGTTCCAGCGTTTTGTCAGGCTATGTGCGGGCAGGACGGGACAGTTGCTGAATCTGTCTTCCCTGGCAACTGAATGTAGCATCACCCACAATACCGCAAAATCATGGATATCTGTTCTGGAAGCCAGTTATTTAGTCTTTCTTCTGCGCCCCCATCACGTCAGTTTTAACAAGCGACTGGTAAAGATGCCCAAACTGTATTTCTATGATGTAGGCTTGGTATCCTGGCTTTTGGGAATCCGGACAACCGAACAAATGATAACCCATCCGTTGCGTGGCAGCATTTTTGAGACATTTATCATTTCGGAGCTGATCAAATCAAAATTAAACCAAGGCGAAAAGCCGGTTTTTTCATTCTGGCGGGACAGCAATGGCAACGAGGTTGATCTCCTTGTTGAGCAGGGAACCCGGCTAAACCCGGTAGAGATCAAGTCGGGCCGCACCCTGACACATGAAGCCTTTGCCGGACTTCATAAATGGTGCGCCCTGGCCGGAGATAAAGCCGGCACACCCGCGTTGATCTTTGCCGGAGATGAATCCTATCAGCACAAAGGGATACACGTACTGGGGTGGAGAGGGTGCGGTCATTTGCCTGAATGAAAAGGCGTGGGGTCTGCGCTTGACTCACCTTCCGCTTCGCTCAGCCTTCAGACAGCTTCTCACGAAGATGCTCTTGCCTTCAGCTAATACTTTTGTTAATATACTAAAATATTAACAGGATTAAAGATTCCCGCTATAAGCAGTGGGAATCTTCGACCGTAAGATTTTTGATTGATTTTATATTCGCTCTCTATCTGTGTACCACTCGCTATTGCGGTTCACACACAGGGAGCTTTCACCCCGTAAATTCACGCACATGCCGGGCACCAGCCTGTTTCAGTCGATAAAAACGGCTGAAACAGCGTGTTAGAAGCAAAGCCAATAATCGAAACCAGGATAAATAACTATGAATTCTTTTCACTGGGGAGCACATTTTGTAACTGGATTGACAGAAGTTGATGAACAACACCATCATCTTGTCGATATCATTAATCAGTTTAGCAGTCTGCTGGCAAAAAATGTAATACATGCCGAGGATGTAGATCGTCTATATAATCAGTTGGCAGATTACGCTGTATACCATTTCCAGGAAGAAGAAAAATTGATGTCGGAAGTCAAGTTGGATGCTCTTCACTTGAATCACCATATTGATGTGCATAAAGGCTTCCTGGATGACGTGACATCAATCTATTCCAGTATCTCTATAGATAACCTTGATCAGGCCAGCACTTTTCTGAAATTTCTCATACATTGGCTTGCCTATCATATTCTTGGTGAAGATCAGGATATGGCAAGGCAGATCAAGGCTGTACAATCTGGTATGAATCCGCATGAAGCGTACGAAAAACTGGAACAGGAAAGAGATAGCGCTACGGCACCATTGCTCGAAGCATTGAATGGTTTGTTCGAGCAAGTGTCGATACGAAACAAAGAGTTAAAACAACTGAACGAGTCGCTTGAAGAAAAAGTGGCATTACGCACCAAAGAACTATCTGAGGCCAACCTGCATCTTGAAGAATTGTCTTTAACGGATGTTTTGACCGGGCTCCCCAATCGCCGTCATGCCATGCGGAGTCTATCCAGCCTTTGGGATGAGGCATTGCAAAAAGATTCTTCCTTAGTTTGCATGATGATAGATGCGGATCATTTTAAAGAAGTAAATGATGCTTATGGTCATGATGCCGGGGATGGGGTATTAATAGAATTGGCTAAAACACTCCGGCATTCCTTGCGAAATGATGATATTGTAAGTCGCCTCGGTGGTGATGAATTTCTCATTATCTGTCCTAATACGGATATAGAGGGTGGAATGCATATCGCAGAAATGACCCGTAAAACCGTATCGGAACTTCGAGTACCAACTGGTGGTGAACCTTGGCATGGCAGCATTAGTGTTGGCGTTGCATCTCGATTGCCTGACATGAAAAGCTATGAAGAGTTAATTAAGGAGGCTGATAAAGGTGTATATGCTGCTAAAGAAGCTGGAAAAAATTGCGTAAAAACGGTAGGCTGATACATTTTTTAAAAGGTGTACGAGCTTCTAACATTCAGCTTCACTCCGCCTCCAAACGACTTCTCACGAAGATGCCCTTGCCTTCAGTTAATGTTTATGCTGATGAAATAAACTACTAACAGGATTAAAGATTACCGCTATAAGCAATGGGAATCTTCGACCGTAAGGTTTTTGATTGATTTTATATTCGATCTCTAACTGTGCACCACTCGCTATTGCAGTTCACACACAGGGGGCTTTTACCCCATAAGTTCGCGCCAATGCCAGGCATACAACAGACAAATGCACCCGGACGGGAAACAACGCCGCTCCTTCGTCGCTATGGTTCTTCCCGCCGGTGATTTATAGGTTCGGTGGGAAGAATGTAGCTACTTTGGAGATAGCTATGGATGACAAACCCGGTAATGAGAAAAGAATTGCTGACTGCTATTATTGGCGGATTTAACCCCTTTTTTCACATGTAACTCAAGCAGAAATGACCATCTTAATAGCCATATATGCCAAATGCGACCATTGTTATATCCTTTTTGGTAATTGGTGAAAACTGGAGCCACGTTTGTGAGGAAGCAAGATTTAGCGCAATGGATCGCACACTTTTTTGGGGCCGTCAATTCCTTAATCCATTCGCTTTCGATAACTTGGAGAGTGATGCAGCAACTGTAAAACATGTAGCAAGCGAACTTCGACAGACAAAAATCTGAACTCTAAGGAGCCAGTTTCAAAACGTCCCATTTTGGCCGATCTCTGCGTTGGGCGAAATTTTTAATCCTCGAAATACTCCATGTATTCCTGTGGTTAAAATTTTCACCTGCCTTGACCTTGACCAAACTGAAACGTTTTGAAAGTGGCTCTAAGAAATTGCAATGTTTGTTTTATGACCGGCCGTATCCTCCAAGCTATCTGAAAAAGGAGCATACGGATCACCCATTAAAGGTCAGGTCACGTCTACATTTGACCTTTTGCCAAATATATCATAGATCAAATGTAGACTTTAATGGGTGACACCATTTGCTCTTCCCAAAATTCGAGTTGGGCTGGCACGAAAAACAAGCAAATCGGGCCTGCCCGAAACAGTGGGCATCTTTAAAACGAAAGACAGAAAATATATGGGTTAAGTGATCCTTGAGACGTTCACGATTTTAAAGCGCCGGACATCAGCTCACCCACCCGTCGGGTGAAACCGGCAGGGTCGTCTATTTTGCCGCCCTCGCTGATGGTGGCAAGGTCAAACAGAATGTGGGCGTAATCTTTGAGAACCGGCGCGGCAGCATCCTCTTCAAAGATCGAATTGATCTTCTCGACAACCGGATGGTTCATGTTCAGCTCGAGAATCCTTTTCGAGTCGGGTGTTTTTTGACCCGAGGCCTTGAGAATTTTTTCCATGTAGGCGCTCATGTCGGAGCTGGCCCCGGAAAGACAGGCCAACGAATCAGTGAGGCGGGTGGACGGTTTTACTTCTTTTATGTTTTCTTCCAGAAGTAGACGGAGTTGCTTGAAAAGACCATCATATTTATCCTTTTTGTCATCATCGACCTTGTCTAACGCAAGATCGCCCTTTTCAGCAC